>CAZIAU010000120.1:0-7806 GCA_964536755.1 uncultured Bacteroides sp.
TGGTATATATTGAAAAAGGCTGCTTTTCGGATGAGCAGCAATGAAGAAGCAATACTCCTGCGATCAGGATTATTATTTTTGCAGCCCCTGCCCTTTTGAGATAATTTTTCATAAGTAATTAACTGTAAATATAAGAATTCATGATTCCATTATACAGAACATACTGTGTAATCGATTGCCTCCCGGATGCTTTTTTTATATTTGATAATGTAAAATGAATAAACAACCTATACTATGTCAGACAAAATCAAATATGAAGTACGATTCTCGAATCATCCCGAGGATGCCAGACAGTACGGAACAGAAAAACTGAGAAAGGAATTCCTGGTCGAATCCCTAATGGTACCGGGAGAAATTAACCTGGTATATTCTTTAAATGACCGTTTTATCGTTGGAGGGGCAGTACCGGTAAATAAACTGGAACTGACCGCCATCGAGCCACTGAAATCGGAACATTTCTGTGACCGCCGTGAACTGGGAATTATCAACGTGGGAGGGGAAGCAACTGTCCGGGTGGACGGGGTGGATTTCGACCTGGGATATAAGGATGCCCTTTATGTCGGCGCCGGATCAAAAAAGATTGAGATGGTCTCTAAAAACAGTGATCATCCGGCACACCTCTACTTAAATTCAGCACCGGCACACCAATCCTTTCCATGTAAACTGGTAACACTGAAAGATGCCGAAATCGTGGAAATGGGTTCACTGGAACAATCCAATGCAAGGAAGATAAATAAGTTACTGGTGAATTCAATAGTTGATATATGCCAGCTTCAGATGGGAATGACCGAACTGAAACCGGGAAGTGTCTGGAACACCATGCCCCCGCATCTTCATGACAGGAGAATGGAAGCCTATTTCTATTTTGAAGTGCCTGAAGGAGAGGCTGTATGTCACTTCATGGGTGATCCCAAAGAAACAAGGCATATATGGATGCAAAATGAACAGGCGGTAATATCCCCTCCCTGGTCGATCCATTCGGCAGCAGGCACAAGCAATTATATCTTCATATGGGGCATGGCGGGTGAGAACCTCAATTACGGGGATATGGATATGATCCAACCCAGCGAAATTCGCTAAAAAATATTGATAATGAAGAACCATATATTAATTGATTCCGATTCAGACTGGACCCAACTGGCCCCGGGGTTGAGACGAAAACTTCTCCATACCGATAATCTGATGATGGTCGTAGTTGAATTCACTGACGGACCGGCCGAGGTACCCGATCCCTTCCACGATCACCCCCATGAACAGGTTTCATATATTGCTGAAGGAGAGCTTATTCTTTTTATCCAGGGAGTGGGGGAACAAAAACTGGTCAAAGGGGACCTCTTTGCCATCCCTTCGGGAATTCCCCACACCGTTCAGACATTAACCCCGGTGGTAAGGATCATAGACAGCTTCAATCCTATCCGGGAAGAATTTATTTAATCAATAACAGAAATTAAATATGTCAACAAAATTATTTGATCTTTCGGGCCGGACGGCAATGGTTACAGGCGGTACACACGGACTTGGTATGGCCATTGCCAAAGGGCTGGCCGATGCAGGGGCCCGTATTGTAATTAATGATGTATTCCCGGAAAAACTTGAGAATGCCAGGCAGGAGTATGCCGCCAGTGGAATTACCGTCCACATCTACGAACTGGATGTGACCGATGAGGAGGCTGTTGAACAGACCGTTCCGCTTATTGAAAAAGAGGCGGGAGATATCGATATCCTGGTCAATAATGCCGGGATCATCAAGAGGATACCCATTCTTGAAATGAAGGCCGAAGAGTTCCGGCAGGTCATCGATGTGGATCTGACCGGTCCGTTTATCATGTCCAGGGCAGTTGCAAAAGGGATGGTGAAAAGGGGGCACGGGAAAATCATCAACATGTGTTCCATGATGAGCGAACTGGGCCGTAATACAGTTTCAGCCTATGCGTCGGCCAAAGGTGGATTGAAAATGCTGACCCGGAATATGGCCACAGAATGGGCCAGATATAATATCCAGATTAACGGGATAGGGCCGGGCTACTTTGCAACCGCACAGACCGCTCCTATCCGGGTGGACGGCCACCCTTTTAACGATTTTATCATCAACCGGACACCGGCAGGAAGGTGGGGTGATCCTGAGGATCTTGCCGGCACGGCCATTTTCCTTGCATCCAAAGCATCTGATTTCGTGAACGGACAGGTGGTTTATGTGGATGGAGGTATTCTGGCTACCATAGGGAAACCCTCCAATGAGGATTAATCCATATCCGGCATTTGAATGAAATCTGCCGGATCAAGGGATGCATGGGTAACTTTCAAAGTCTTGATATACCCGTTGAACCAGCTTACGTGATTCATTCTTCCCCCGATGGCCACTTTGCCGGAGGGATTTATTATGGTATCGGCATAGGTGATATGCCCGCATAGCTGCCTTATCCCGTTCATATAGGTGGTCATCACACCGTCTTTATAGGTGACGGCCGCATGCAACCACTTACCGGTTGGATGTACCTGTTTTTCATCGATCAGTACCAGGTCCATGGTATCAGTCTGCATATATCCGTCCAGATAGCACTCATTCCTTTCATTGACACGTAACTCAATCATCAGCCTCTTTTCCTTCTTATCATCCGGATCCTGGATATGAATAAACCTTGGAGTGGTGTTTTCCGGGTAGCAGGCATTCTGCTTAAGGATCACCTCAACAGTGAATGCCTCAGCACCTCCTATGGGATTAAAATCCACCAGCAGCATATCCCCGTCACCATCAAATCTCACCGCCCTTCCAATCTCTGTATCAATCACTTCAGGATCACCACATACAGTCACACTATGCCCACCGATCTGCTCCAGGTTGTCGATCTCCCAGGTTTCGGTTTTCTCATTGCTGCACGCACTGCATACAATTACTATGATTGAAAGTATGGATATCCTCATGCCATTTCTGCTCTCAATTCATCAACCGACTCAAAAATTGCATTAATTTTCTCATCGGTTACTTTATCATCCATATTTATACAACAGATACCCGTCAGGTCGGGTTTGCCCGATTCTTTTACCAATCGCCTGATTACGGAACGGATCTGGTCAGTGGTCATATTCACAAGCTCCACCGGACTTAGCCTTATATTCAGGAAGGTGTGGGGCAGATGTTCCCTCAGGACAGCCACGTCACCACCCCAACCCACATCAAGAAAATCCAGGGCTGGCAACTTCGCAAAAGTACCGGCAAAACGATGCGGGTCATTTCCGCAGTAATGGATACCAAAGGGGCGGTGGGTTTTTGCCCACTGCACATCGTATTTCATTAAGAACCGCTCGTAATCTTCGGTACTGATCATGGTATGGGAACATTCGGAATGCAACAAAAGAGGTTTTTCTAAATGCTTTACCACCCTGTTCACTGAGATCGACGTGGTGTTTGTATCCTGTTGAACGGATTTAAGAAAATTGGATGTAACATGGTAAATATTGTCCATAAAGGCCTGGATATCCTTATCCTCCATAGCCATATCCAGAAAAAGCTGCTGTCCCCGTATATCCAGCGCTATGTTCAGAATGCCCCCCCAGTTTATATCACCGGTCAGATAACCGAACTTCTTCTTCAGAGTATCGGACAGATTCTCAAGATCCTTATATGTTTTTGTTTTATTTGCTCCTTCCACATCGATCTCAAGATCTTCACGGTTATTACAGTGGACCACCGGTGGATGGCTCTCGGTATAATCAACCTCACAACCCATGATTTCAGACAGGAAGAATCCTGCCGCAAGATGAACAGCTCCGATCTCAGGGCGAAGGGTATCTTTATCGGCACCCAGGCCATACTTTCCCCATCGCTCAAAAAGGGTTTTCTCCATCAGCTGCTCACTCTCCACCCGTTTTGCCGGATGAAAAAAGAAGTCCCGGTCAAAGGTCATCCCCGTATTCTTGTGCCACCATTCCGGTGCGAGCACTATATCTACAGGTAATTTTCTTTCCATGATTTGATTGTTTTTTTCTTCACTTCCCTTTACCGGTATGTCTTGTCATCCACCCGGGTGAGATCTGTTCCATCCTTAAATACACCCACGGTGATAACGGCAAAGGTAAATACGGAGGTCCCGTATTCCAGGTGTCCCCCGAAGGCCTCTTCCTCATTTGTAAGGGCCACATGGACGTGTACCCTGCCGTCAATGATGTAACCATCCATGGAGACCAGGTCGGAAGGAGCATCTGTATCCTTTATATAGACGTTTTCCGATGGAAATACACTGTTGCTTACCGAGTGAATGTGATAGTTTCTGACCGAACCAATGCCGGAAAGGATCACTCCGTTACGGATCCCGTTTTCGGCTACTGCCTTCTCCAGTCCCTTCAAAAGATCGGTCTTATACTTGAAACGCAGGATAAGGATCCGATCCAGTTCAACCGGGATGGGGATGACTTCCGGCACGGTATCGCTGTTGGGTTTGGAATCCTCTTCGGGTGTGGTCGGTTTTACGACTTTTGTGATCACCGGCTGGGCCAGCACAGTATCGATCCGGCTGCCCATGGCAAGCAGTGCTGCCATCACTATAAATATCCGCTTGAGTGTCATAATCTTATATTATTTAGTGATTCTCATTCCATCAATTGAAGTCTAACAATATCTTTATATTATCACCGGGATGGTCGTCCAGTATCCGGAAGGCATGCTGTGCCCGGGAGGCGGGTAGCACCTTGCTTATTAGGGCTTCAGGCTTCAGGGTCCCCTTACTCAGGTTTTCAATGGTCTCGGAGAACTCTCCATGGCTGACCCGCGAGGTAACCAGGCTTCCCTCCTTCCAGATCAGCTCCCTGAACAGGACAGGTGTGGGTTCACCTCCAAGTCCCAGTACACAGACTTTCCCTCCTCCTCTTATGCTCTGGATGCAACCGCGGACAGGATTCACAACATTGTCAATGTGACGGGCATGACCAACCGCTTCAAAAGCGATATCCACTCCCTTACCCCCTGTTTCCTTTATAATACGTTCCACAGGATCCTCCTTTTCCGCATTGACGGCAATAATATTCTTATAGTACTTCGGACCTATGGACAACCGCTCCTCCAGGATATCAACCATGAAAACAGTCCGGTCCGTGACCGTCCTGACTGCCTGTAAAATACTGAGGCCCACTTTGCCGGAACCCCAGATCAATATGGTATCCCCCGGATTTACACCCGCCCGGTTCTTCGCATGGAATCCAATGCTGAGGATCTCTACCAGTGCAGCATGTTCCAGCTGAACCGAGGGTGGCACCCTGTAAAGCATGGAGGTGGGAAGAGTGATATACTGTACAAAGCCACCATCCATATCGATCCCGATAAGTTTAAGGTTTGTGCATGCTGGATAATGCCCCCTCCTGCATGCCGGACATTTGCCACACCAGATTATGGGATCGGGAGCGACCCTTTCTCCGATCTCAAATCCCCTGACACCCTCCCCGATCCCGGTTATCTCTCCTGCAAATTCGTGGCCCATGATCATGGGCGTTCTGGTCCTGGGATGAAACTCCCCCTTAAAAATGTGCTGGTCTGTTCCACAGATACTTGCAAATGCCACTTTTATTAAAACCTCACCGGTCCCGCATGAAGGCATCACCGTCTCTTTCCATTCCACAACGTTATAATCGGTTAATACGGCTGCTTTCATAATCTTATTTTATGGTTACTAATGATAGCCATCCATTGCTCCACGGTTTAGAGAGCTTCCTGGATAAGTGCCGGAGTATCTTTTCTCTGCCTTTCAACCACAGGATTCGTGGGATTTAGCATTCCTTTGAATTTATCACGACCCGGCATGTAGAGATAGAGTTTTCCACCACGGTCACTTTCCCCGCAAAATACAGTTCCGTCCGGCCCAATGGCCATAGCATCGAACTGATAGGATCTTTTTGAATAATAGGGGCTTCGGTCCACCGCAAACGGACCCAGTTCGCGAAATCCTTTTTCCCCGGTAATATCATAGGTATGAAGCTTACAGGATCTTTCAGGCTCCCCGGTGATCATATAGAGCATATTATCCTGTCCCATTTCCATGGCCCGCATCCTTCTCATGATGCGTGGTTTTCCCAATACTTTCACCTCTCCTGTATCAAAATCCAATTCGACCAGGTAGCCGTCATGTGTGGAGGCAAATACTCTTCCTGCACCGTCTGATACAAATTGTTCTATAATGGGATAATCCCAGGATTTCAGTCCTTCCCAGTACTCGCCTGGCAGCCTCATCCAGGTCAGTTCAGGTTTCTCTTCGCCGGGAATGTATTTCAGGAGGAATCCGTTGTCTCCGGAAGTATAAACAGTACCGGTTTCAGGATCACAATAAAGGTCCCTGGGTACGGAACGCCAGTTTCTTTCTGGTCCGCCGAAGACTTTATGGGTCATGATATCTCCCAGATTCTTAGCCGTTTTTGAAGCAATATCAAAAACAAAGAGGCTGGCATCCGGGTAGGATAATCCGACGATTTTTGTCGAATCCAGGTTAAATATCATAGCATACACGGTATTGTGTACCACGGGGATGCCCAGATCTTCCAGCGGGGTCGGGTCTTCATTTGTATATCGCTGCCTGTCTCCTTTCACCGGGTCATAGCTGTAAATGTGACCACCGGCATAATCTTCATAAGGTTTCTTTATATCTCTCCACAGCTGTTTTTCAATGCCCTCAATTTCTACGGGAAAATCTTTTGTCATCTTCAGCGGTTCCCAAATATTCCTTCCCGTACCAATATATATTTCACCATTCTTCCCTTCAAGCATACAGTGATGAACACCTTTCTCGTCCGCTATTTTGCCCAGGGGCCTCACTTTATTGATATACCTGTTGTAAAAAAAGAGGTAGGACTGAGTTTTTCCGCTGGTGGCCCCGTAGATAAAACCATTGGAATGGCACATCAGTGCTGTGATCTGTGAATTATCAGCCGGTATCAGGTTCTGGGTCGGATATCCAAGATCACGGTAATCCATCCTGTGTGTATCAAAATGCGGATTGACCCACTGCTGAGCGTTTATTGTAATCACGGTGCTCAAAGAGAGCAGCGATAGAATTCCTATATAGCGTATGTTTTTCATCTTATTCTGTGCCTTTATTGAATTTGACTTGTTTTTTGAATGGGATCATAACACCCCAGTCCCATACTATACGGGAATCCGCCAGCTATTTTTCGTACTGCATATTTCTCTACCGGTTCTTCGAAAGCCCCCACAAACCATACCCTGCCTTCCTTATCGGTGTCGGCAGCCCCCATTCCATATGCATAACGTCCATCCCCCGCCTGCAACAATCCTATATCCTCAATACTCCCCTCCTCAAGATCATAACTGACCATAAAAGCCAGAGGGGGCATCCTGCCTGATTCTGCCCCTTTCTTTCCTTCCATGTCTATATCAAGCTTTACTGCACCATAATCAAAGTCACCACTGATTACAGGAAGGTAGTATACTTTGCGGTCAATCTGGTTTATGGTCATTCCCAGGGTGGAATGCGGGATATAGTAGGGATGCCCCTCCCTGTACATAGGGGCACAAATCCTGGCCAGCGGTGTAATCTCGCCTTCCAACCCTTTATCCACGTCAAACCTGAAGAGCATGTTATTACCACCTATAACTCCATAGGCAACCCGGTCCACGGGATCCCATTCTATATAACGCCACTGCGCCCTCCTGTCAAGCATGGGATTGGCCATGGTCCTGGAATCAAGTGAGACCGGCAGGCGCAGGAACTCAAGATTGAATATCCTGTCCTTCTCAAGGTCATATTTCCATACCCTGCCAGGAGGGTAACTTCCATATACGTTACCATGATCATCTATCAACAA
>CAZIAU010000121.1:0-2333 GCA_964536755.1 uncultured Bacteroides sp.
CAAATCCTTTTCTTTGACATCTCTTGCCAAGGTTTCCTCAGTACTGACGGATTTTTACCCCTTCGGTCAAAGATATCTTCCGTAGCTGTGATCCATGATATTAATTTTGAGCACAGGCCCGGAGATCTTCCCTGGCTTGTAAGGAAATATTACCGTTATTTTTTTCCGATGTTTGCCCGTAAGGCTACCCGTATTGTGACAGTATCGGAATATTCCAGAAGAGATATTATCAATCAGTACGAGGTACGGGAAGAGAAAATAGATCTGGCCTATAACGGGGCCAATGAACAGTTTATGCCGATTTCAAAGGAAAGGGCTGATGAAATCAGGAAGAAATATACCGGTGGTTCACCATACTTCGTTTTTGTCGGGAGCCTTCATCCCAGGAAGAACATTACCAACCTGTTAAAAGCATTCCAGCTGTTCAGGGACGAGGATAGGGGAAACTTCAAGCTGGTACTTGTGGGCGAGAAGTTTTTTCTGACAAAACCCATGGAAGAACAACTGGAAAAAATGGCTAACAGGAGGGATGTGATATTTACCGGACGACTCTCCCCGGATCAGCTGAACAATATACTGGGAGCTGCCTGGGCAATGACTTTTGTGCCTTACTTTGAAGGTTTTGGGATCCCGGTTGTCGAAGCTATGAAATGTGATATTCCTGTTGTGGCATCAAAGGTTACCAGTCTGCCCGAAATAGCTGGCGATGCAGCTGTATATGTTTCACCGGAAAGCCCGGGTAGTATCAGGGACGGAATGATAAGAATTGTCAGGGAGAAAGGTCTTCGGGATGAATTAATAATCAGGGGAAGAGAGAGAAGAGAACATTTCAGCTGGGATCAAACTGCAGAAAAACTGTGGGAATCAATTCAGCACGTGTTGCAAGGTAATGCTTAAAACGTATCACACAAAAGGAAAAACAGAAGCAGGTTGTGATGAAGCCGGAAGAGGGTCTCTTGCCGGTCCGGTAGTAGCCGCGGCTGTTATCCTACCCGATAACTTTCAGAACCCTGTACTTAACGACAGCAAGAAGTTATCTGCTGACACAAGATCAGAATTGAGAAAAATAATTGAATCAGAAGCTGTGACATTTGGTATAGGTTTCGTGAATGAAAAAGAGATTGATCGTATCAATATTCTGAACGCTTCGATCCTGGCCATGCATCGCGCCATTGAAAAACTGGATCCTGAACCCTGTATCCTCCTTGTTGACGGAAACAGTTTCAAGCCCTTCCGGGAAATTAAACATCATTGTGTGGTAAAGGGTGATGGCATATTCGCTTCCATTGCCGCAGCCTCCATCCTTGCCAAAACCTATCGTGATGAATACATGCAGGCCATTCATTTGGAACATCCACTCTTCGGCTGGAAGAAAAATAAGGGATATCCCACCCGTGATCACCGCCTTGCAATACTTAAACACGGTCCTACTGAATATCACCGAAAATCCTTCAGACTGCTTAATGACCAGATGGAACTCGACTTTTCTTAAAGTTGGAAGCCGTCAGGTTAAAACATTGATATCCATGATTGGTTAAAGATTAAAATTACAATATTTGCAGATTGTTCTTCTGAGTGTGATAACAGACCATATGATAAATTATGAATAGTAAGAGGAAAATTTCAGTTTTCATTTTCGGATTGGTTATTTCATTTCAGGTCAGCCTGCATGCTGACGAAGGAATGTGGTTGCTGAGCCTGATCGAGCAGCTAAATATGGATGATATGACTGAAATGGGTCTAAGGCTCACTGCCGAACAGATCTACAGTATAGACTCTTCAAGCCTGAAGGATGCTGTAGGGACACTTGACGGGGGATCCTGTACCGCAGAGCTTGTTTCTCCGGAGGGTCTCCTGTTAACCAATCACCATTGCGGTTACGATGAGATCCAGTATCATAGTTCGGTTGAGCACGATTATCTGAAAAACGGCTTCTGGGCTATGTCAAGGGATGAAGAGCTTCCCAACGAAGGGAAATCTATCACATTTCTGGTGAGAATGGAAGAAGTTACGGACCAGATTGCACCAAAATTAAACGAAAAAATGAGCGTGAGAGAACGCGAAACATACATTCGTTATCTTTCGGAACCAATTACTTCAGGTGCCACAGAGGGTACTCATTATGAAGCTGAGGTAAGGAGTCTGTTTGAAGGGAACCGGTTTTTCCTTTTTGTCACAGAAACCTATCTGGATGTAAGACTTGTGGGAGCGCCGCCGGAGTCCATTGGAAATTTCGGGGGCGAAACGGACAACTGGATGTGGCCGAGGCATTCGGGGGATTTTTCTGTATTCAGGGTCTATACAGGACCTGATGGCGAACCTGCCAGATACAG
>CAZIAU010000121.1:2343-6012 GCA_964536755.1 uncultured Bacteroides sp.
ACAACATACCGCTAAAATCAAAATATTTTCTGCCCATTTCGTTGAAGGGATACCACCTGGGAGACTTTACAATGGTGCTGGGATTTCCCGGGAGGACGGACCGCTACCTGACATCCTGGGAAATAGAGGAGCTGCAACAGATCCGTCATCCCGACCGGGTTCTTATAAGAGGTGCAAAACAGGAAATAATGATGAAGGATATGCTTGCGGACCAGAAAGTATGGATTCAATATGCATCAAAATATGCCAGATCGGCCAATTACTGGAAATATTCCATCGGGCAGAGTGAAGGTATAAGGAGATTAAATGTTCTCGAAAGACAACGTGAAAAAGAGAAGGCTTTTACCTTATGGGTAAACCAATCAGATGAAAGGAAAGAACTGTACGGAGAGGCTCTCGAAGATATACAGAAGGCTGTGGAGGAGAGATCAGGATTATTAAATGCATCCATATACCTGGAGGAAACCATACTGAGGGCACAGTTTACGGAAGGGGGTATGGAGTCGGTGAACTTCGCACGGAACCTGAGGGATCTGGAATGGGCCATGGCTGATCCGAAGGCAGACAGGGAATCTATCCGTAATGTGGCCCGGGAACTGGCTGAATTTTCGTCTGATTTCTATAAGGACTTTAATCCTGACACTGAGAAAAAGGTAATGACGGCCATGATCAGGTTGCTGTTGGATGAACTGGACGAGAAATACCTGCCTCCCAATATTCTGGAGGTGAAGAACAGGTATAAAGGTAATGTGGAAAAATATGTGGAGCGATATTTTAAAAAATCCTTTGTGGTTGACCGGGAGAAATTCCTCGCATTCCTGGAAAAACCTTCACTGAAAGTGTTAAGAAAAGATCCGGCATACAAAGCTTCTTTGGATGTGGGGATATATTTTGAGATCCGGGGAAAAATGGCAGTGCTTGATAATGCATGTAACAGGGGACGAAGGTTATATATGAAGGGTCTTATGGAGATGTATCCTGACAGGAAATTCTATTCCGATGCAAATTCAACCATGCGGCTGAATTATGGGGTTGTGGGAAATTATGTGCCCAGGGATGCTGTGCTGTATACCCACTTTACTACCCTGAAGGGTGTAATGGAAAAAGAGGATGATACTAATTATGAGTTTGAGGTGACCGAAAGATTGAAAGAATTATATAAGGAAAAGGATTATGGCCCGTACGGTGTGGATGGAAAGCTGAATGTCTGTTTCCTTTCCAACAATGATATTACAGGTGGAAATTCCGGAAGTCCCCTGATTAATGCTAACGGTGAACTCTTGGGCATCTGTTTCGACGGTAACTGGGAAGCCATGAGCGGAGATGTGGCATTCGAAACGAAACTTCAGAAATGCATCAATGTGGATATCCGGTATGTTCTTTTTTTAATAGATAAGTATGCGGGTGCAGGACATCTTGTAAAAGAGATGACACTGGTCAACTGACAAAAAAATATTTCATTACCAAGCAACTATGTCACAGGATGAAATAGTCATTTATACAGACGGAGCGGCCAGGGGCAATCCCGGGCCGGGAGGGCTGGGCGTGGTGATGATGTTCGGTAAGCACAGGAAGGAGATTTCGGAAGGTTACCGGTTAACGACCAATAACCGGATGGAGCTGCTTGCAGTGATTAGGGGTCTGGAAAACCTTAAAAGAGATGATCTTAAGGTAAGGATCCATACCGACTCAAAGTATGTTTCGGATGCAGTGAACAAGGGGTGGATTTTTAACTGGGAGGCAAAACGATTTAAAAAGAAGAAAAATGCCGATCTCTGGCAGGCGTTCCTGGAGTTATACAGGAAATACTCCGTCACCTTTGTATGGGTGAAGGGTCATGCCAGCATTCCGGAGAACGAAAGATGCGACCAGCTGGCCGTCGAGGCCAGTCACCGCAGTGATCTGTCCGAGGACTCGGGCTATGTGGATAACATCGATGAATCTTTGATTAGTTTTTCTTAAATTACGCTCAATAACCTGATGAGAGAAAATGAGTAAGTCAATCCTGGAATATCAGGGTCCGCTCTCTTTCAGTACCATAGACTGGTTACTGTCTGAATTTAAGATAGCTGCAACGGATAATGAGCTTTCCTTCAAGACCTACAAGAAAATGATCTCCATCATGATTGAGGCCCTGGAAAATATTACCAGGTACAATGACCAGTTCAAGTGTAATGGCGATGGAATTGAAGTCCAGTGCCCATCCTGCCAGATCAACAGCAATTCTTCCACCATTGAGCTTATCACAAAAAATCCGGTAAAAGTCGAAGATGTGGAATCGATCAGGGCGAAGATCGATAATGTGAACAGAAAAAACGGTGAGGAGTTGAAACAACTCTATAAATCAACAATAACCAACGGGGAGTTTACTTCTAAGGGAGGAGCCGGCCTTGGGTTTATAGAGATGGCCAGGACTGCCGGAAATAAACTGGAATACTCCTTTGAAAATCTCACAAACGATTACTCTCTGTATACTTTCAGGGTATTTTTCAACAGGTGATTCCTTCGTCATCAGAGAAGGGAACTGATCTTTTCAAGATCTTCAGGGGTATCCACACTCACAGCAGTATAGTGTGAGATCTTTGTCTGAATGGGAAAACCACTTTCCAGCCATCGCAGCTGTTCCAGTGATTCAGCTCTTTCCAGAGGAGTGCTCTGAAGTTGGACCACCTGTTCCAGTATCCGGCTGCGAAAAGCATATAATCCAATATGGCCGTAATATGTCACACCCTGTTCCGGGATATCCTTATCTGGATCCCTCCGGAAGGGAATAGGTGTCCTTGAAAAATAGAGCGCTCTGAAATTATTATCTACTACCACTTTCACCACATTGGGATTTTCAAGATCCTTAATGTCCGCCAGGGGTTTTATAAGGGTGGCGATACGAACCCCATCCCTGGCTGCACACTCCATAAGTATATTCAACTGTTCCTTTCTGATCATTGGTTGGTCCCCCTGGATATTGATCACATGTGTAAAATCCACTCCCGTCCGTTCACTGTATATTCTGTAGGCTTCAAAACATCTTTCTGTTCCGTTGCCGTGATCGGGTGATGTCATTATTGCACTCCCTCCGAAACCATCCACGGCATTTTTAATACGGACATCATCCGTTGCTACCAACAGATGGTCCAAGAGGGGGGAAATTCTTTCATACACCCATTGTACTATGGGCTTATTGTCTAATAGTGCCAGGGCTTTCCCCGGGAACCGGGTTGAGGCATACCTGGCAGGGATTATTCCCAGGAAGTCAGCCACCTTTTTATTTCAAAAATAGGAAACTCCGCGAATAAATCTTTTTGTATCCAGTTAAAATTGTAATTTTGTCATGCTTTCAGGTTATTTTGTCAGAAAGAAAGATGGATATTCAACAGGTAAAACAGCGTTTTGGAATAATCGGGAATTATAGTGGCCTGGACAGGGCTATCGATATAGCCATGCAGGTGGCATCTACTGATCTGAGTGTACTGATATCGGGTGAGAGCGGTACCGGAAAGGAATCTTTCCCGCAGATCATACATTCACTGGGGGGAAGAAAACACGGACCTTATATTGCCGTCAATTGCGGGGCTATCCCCGAAGGTACCATAGACAGCGAACTGTTCGGGCATGAGAAAGGTGCTTTTACAGGGGCACACGATACCCGGAAGGGTTATTTTGAGGTGGTAA
>CAZIAU010000121.1:6022-7729 GCA_964536755.1 uncultured Bacteroides sp.
GTTGAACTTCCTCTGTCCACCCAGGTTAGGTTGTTAAGGGTACTTGAATCCGGGGAATATATCAGGGTTGGTTCCTCCAAGGTGCTGAAGACAGATGTGAGGGTGGTTGCAGCCACAAACCTGGATATTGCCCAGGCTCTGAAAAATGGCAAATTCAGGGAAGACCTTTTCTACAGGTTGAACACTGTTCCAATCCAGATGCCATCATTGAGGGAGCGCGGGAACGATATCCTTTTGTTGTTCAGGAAGTTTGCTTCTGATTTCTCAGAAAGATACCGCATGCCGGCCATCAGGCTGGATGAGGAGGCCAGGCAGGTACTGCTCAATTACGAGTGGCCCGGGAATATCCGGCAACTTAAGAATGTTACCGAGCAACTTTCCATTATTGAAGAGGAAAGAGAAGTTACCGCGTCAGCCCTTACTCAGTATCTGCCTGATTATCAGAAACCAAGACTTCCAGCCCTGATCAGAAAGCATGGGGTGAGCGAGGATACTTTCAATTCGGAAAGGGAAATCCTCTACAAGGTACTTTTCGATATGAAGAGCGATATGAATGACCTGAAGAAACTTGTTGCTCAGATCATAGAGGAGGGCCGGATGAGCAGCAGTATTGAGCGGGAGAACGAAGGTATAATTAAGAAATTGTATTCTGACGATGAGGATCTGGAACATGAAGCTGAAAACCTGATCACCACAAACCTTGCAAATAAGAAAAACAGGGATGAGGATCAGATAATGGATACCGAAGAAATCGTGGAAGAATCTTTATCACTTGAAGATAAGGAGATAGAGTTGATCATAAAAGCCCTGGAAAAACATAACGGGAAAAGAAAATATGCAGCCCAGGACCTGGGTATTTCAGAACGGACTCTCTACAGGAAGATCAAAGAGTATGACATCGAATAAATATATAAAGGGGAGTATGGCTCAAATAAGGAAATTATCAATTGCCATATTGATGATTTCACTTTCTTTCGCAGTTCAGCAGTGTAAAGTGACCTATTCATTCAGCGGAGTTAATATCTCCCCGGAGGTACGGACATATTCTGTTCAGTATTTTCCCAACAGGGCGCCCATTGTTCAGGCTCAGTTGAGCCAGCTGTTTACAGATGCCCTGATGGATAAGATTGAGGCCAACACTAGCCTTGACCTTTCCACCAGTGGCGGGGATGTTGATTTTTCCGGTGAAATTACTAATTATGAAACCCGGCCTACGGCCATTACCGGACAGGAAACTGCCGCACGTAACAGGTTGACAATTACCGTAAGGGTTAAATATACCAACGTGACAGATCCTGAACTTGATTATGATACAAGCTTCAGCAGATTCGAGGATTACGATGCTTCGCAGAACCTTTCTGACGTGGAGAATGAACTCATAGGACTTATTGTCGAAAATCTTATTGAAGATATCTTTAACAGAGCTTTTGTTTCCTGGTAATAAGATGTAATATGGATCATCAAGATATTATCCGCCTGCTGAGCACAGACCATTATTCTCCTGCCGATCTGGAGGAGGTCAACGGTATTTGCAGGAATTATCCCATGTTTAGCCTTGCACATATTCTGAAGGTACGTATCAGAGAGGCCCTGGGGCGGGATAAAGAAGCTGAATTGAAAATTGCCGCCGTTTATGCCACCGATCGGAAACAAATGCTCAGGCTGGTAACTGAAGTGTCAGCATATCAAGATGATGAAGAGGAGGTT
>CAZIAU010000122.1:0-7729 GCA_964536755.1 uncultured Bacteroides sp.
TTCCCCCGTTGTGTTTACAGTTAAATAATCCAGCTCCGCGGTTCCGTTCTCATCCTGCAAAACCACCTGGGGATCAACCTTCGGATCGCCCTCTGTTTCGAGTACCACGACAGAGATGGGGTCATCGGTTGCTTCGGCGGAGAGGGTTATGCGGGTTTTGTTTTCCGCCTGCTCCACCTGAAAAATATCCGATTTATCGGTGACCGGATAGGCCGAAGTCACCTTATTTTGAAGGCCGGTCAGTGTCAGTACCCGGTCCGCAGGCCATTCCCGGATGAATAGAAATATCCTCTCTCCCTTAACGGTGCAGTATCCCCAATCCAGTTCCCCGAAAGGATTTGCCGTTGTGCCGTAAAGAGCTTCGGCATTCCGGTTGACCCAGGAGCCGACCTTGCTAAAGATCTCGACCGTTTCAGGAGGTATTTCTCCGTTTCCCCTGGGACCGATATTCAGCAGATAGTTGCCCCCGCGGCTTACAATTTCAACAAGGCGCTGTATAACAGTCTCCGGACTTTTCCAGAGGGTGTCGAACCTGCTGAATCCCCAGGTCCTGTTCAGGGTCATGGGTGTTTCCCAGTACTCTTCGAGACCGCCTGGAGGCATGCCGTTGTCACTCAGGCTCTGGTAATCCCCAAGGAACTCCTGGCCGTAGTTACCAACCCGGCCGTTGATCAGGGTCGCCGGTTGAAGTTCGTGTACAAGATTTGCAAAATCGCGCCCCTGTTCAGGAGTGTACATACCCCGGTCGAACCATACCACTCCGATGGGTCCGTAATTGGTAAGGAGCTCCCGGAGCTGTGGCTTGGCTTTTTCTTCAATGTATTTCCCGAATTTTTCACGGTTGTACAGATTATCGCCCCAGTCATTGTCATAATCCCAGTCGTTCCCGTATCCTCCGGGATGATCCCAGTCCTCCCTGTGGGAGTAGTATACACCGAACCTGATTCCCTCCTCTGCACACGCCTCTGATAACTCCCTGATGGGATCGCGTTCGAATTTTGTCCAGTCAACAATATTATAAGGTGTTACCCTGGAATGATACATGGCAAATCCGTCGTGATGCTTAGAGGTGATCACTATATACCTCATTCCGGCATCCTTAGCCAGCCGGACCCATTCATTTGCATCGAATTTCACGGGATTCATGTTATGTGCATTCTCACGGTATACATCAACAGGTATGGCCAGCTTTTTCATGATCCATTCTGCATTTTCCCCTACAGGAACCTGCCTGCCGTTCCACTCCCCCTCATACATGGAATATGGGCCCCAGTGTATGAACATACCGAATTTAGCTTCCCTGAACCAATCAAGATATTGATCCCTGTCCGGAAATGGGTCCGGCGCGGTCTCCACTCCGGTTTTACAGCTCAGAAGAAACAGCAAGAGGAGGTATACAGAGATTGACTTCATAGCATCTGTACTTTTTAAAATGTGATCCATTATATAAGTGTAAGCCGGTGAATACTAGTAACCCGGATTTTGTCCCAGGTCAGGGTTGATATCAAGTTCTGCCTGCGGAATGGGGAGTATTACGTTATGAGGCAGGAACTGTCCTGTCCTGTCCCAGCTTATGAGATGTCCGTTCTCATCCACCGGGAAGGCTGTATAATTTGCCGGATCATCCGTCAGTTTCATCCCGTGGAACTCTCTGTTCATACATTCCGGCCAGAGTCCCCACCTCAGCAGGTCCATATGCCTGATAAATGGCTCCACAAATAACTCCGTACGCCTTTCGTTTCTCAGGATCTCAGTCAGAAGAGCGGGATCGGTTTCTGTAACAATCGGCATATTCACCGCAGCCCTCAACCTTATTTTGTTGATCGTCTGGTCCAGCAAAGCCTGGTCTATGGTTGCTCCCGACTCGATCATACATTCAAGATAAGAGAGGAGTACCTCTGAATAACGGATAAACAGGTAGTCAGCCCCTGTTTTGACCGGGAGATCATGCTGTTCATCCACAAACTTCCTTACATGGTATCCCGTGATTCCTGGTTGGCTGCCTACTCCCTTTTTTGTAGAATCGGGGTGGGCCACATAGAGTTCTCCCTTGAATACGGTATATCCTGGCAGAAACACGCTCGCATACAGACGGGGATCGCGGTTGTCGAAAGGATTATCCGGATCATAGAGGGGAGATTCATCAATGGAGAGTCCGTCAGTCATTAAAAAGGCATCCACTGTCTCCTGGTAGGTATTGCCCTGGCTGTAGCCTCCTATCGATTCCGGGATCATATCCCGCTGATAGTGCTGATTATCCATTTCATTTCCTTCTACTGTGCAATGGCTGTAAATGATTTCCTTGCTTTCATTTCCCCTCACGGTCCATAACTCCTGGAACCGGTCGTCAATAATATGTGCATCGGAATCGATGATCTCCTTATAGGTTGCGGCTGCGTCCGCCCACCTCTCTTCAAGCATTAATAATCTTCCTTTGAATGCAAGCGCCGCTCCCTTCAGGATCCTCCCTTTTTCATTGGCCGGACGTGATAGGGGCAGGTCGGCCGCTGCCTCGGTAAGCTCTGTCAGGACAAAATCCACAATCTCCTCTTTAGGTGTACGTGTCGCGTTGTTGGCTTCAAGGAGGGTGGGTACTTCTTTAAACAGAGGTACATCTCCATACCTGAAGGAGAGCCAGAAATATTGTTCTGCCCTGAAAAACCTGGCTTCAGCCCTAAACTGGGCCCTGAGGGCTTCATCCATCTCGGGCCTGTCTATATTTTCCAGAAAAAGATTGGACCTGAAAAGCAGGATGAAAGCATTTTCCCAACTCTCTGTTACTACCTGGTCATCTGTGGGATAAAATACATTCCCGTTGTGGTAATCATTTGTGCCCCCGGATTTATCACGGCCTTCGTCGGTCATATTTGAATAGGCTCTCATATCATTATCATGCACGGTCCAGAAACTGGCCTCATACATAGCGTTCAAGGCAAGAGTGGCATCGCTTTCGTTTCTCCAGAAGAGCGCTTCGGAGAACTCGTTAAGCGGATTTTCGGTTAACCAGTCTTTTTCGCATCCTGTAAGTCCCGTCAATATTAATACCAGGGACAGACTGTATATTTTTGCTCTTGATTTCATAATATCCTAGTTAATGCAAGATTTATTTTATTGTTAAAAATCAATACTGATCCCTACCAGCCATGTTTTGGTCAGGGGATACCACCCTTCGTCCCGGGAATATATTTCAGGATCCCAGCCCGGATAGAACTTGGTGAAGGTAAGCAGGTTTTCACCGTTGACATAGATGCGTGCCCCATCCATTCTTATTTTTGAAACGATCCTGTCCGGCACGTTGTATCCTACCTGAAGGTTTTTTAATCTCACAAAGGTTGTCTCTCTTTGCCAGAAGGTTGAAGTTGTCCTGTTGGGAAGCCGGTCCCCGCCCAGCTGAAGCTTCGGCCACCCGGCATTACGGTCAGGATTCTCGGTAGTCCACCTTGTATCCCATATAAACTGCTGTACATTACCCTGATTATCGTGTTCCATCCAGTAGGAGAGGGAGATATCATCCTTGGTTTCGCTGGATGATGCCAGCATGCTGGCTGTCCTGCCACCCTCACCCTGGAACATAACAGACAGGAAAAACCCCTTGTATTCTGCACTTATGCTGAGGGCATATATGGTTATGGGCATGGGTTGCCCTATAACGGTTCTGTCATATTCCGCATCGACAATGCCATCAGGCACCCCATCAGGCCCGCTCAGGTCCTTGAACCTGATCAGTCCCGGTTCTGCCCCGAACCTGGACTGGTCCGGCCAGCTGTCCACATCAGCCTGGTCAACGAAAAGCCCGTCGGCCACATATCCGTAGGCGCTTCCTATGGGATACCCGGTAAACAATCCTTCTTTAATATCCTGTTCCACACTCTCAATGTATAGCACTTTATTATGGTTTATGGCGAGATTACCGGTAACACTGTATGAGAAATCGCCAATGGTATTCTTATGGGTCAGAGACAGGTCCCAGCCCCTGTTCTCAACCTCACCCGCATTGACCGGGGAAGCGTCCACACCCAGCATATAAGACCTGGAGAGGCCGTAGAGTATATCGTAGGTGAGCCTGTTGTAGTAATCTGCTGAAAGGGCAATCTTACCATCCCAGACCATCAGGTCTAAACCAACATCGGCCACCCTGGTTGTTTCCCAGGTAATGTCTTTGGACGGTATGGTGGTAACGGCAGCAGCGGGAAGTATAGCATCGCCAATGGCCGCTTCAACATCCAGGCTTATCAGGTCCTGGTAAGGGTAATTACCAACGGACTGATTACCCAGTTCGCCCCACGAAGCACGTATCTTCAGGTTATAAATCCATGGAAGGGCTTCCGAAAAGAAACTTTCCTGTGATACACGCCAGGCTGCAGAAAAACCGGGGAACAGACCCCACCTGCTTTCTACCGGGAAACGGGAGGACCCGTCGTACCTGAGATTGGCTTCAACCAGGTACCGGTTGTCATAGTTATAGTTGGCTCTTCCGAAAAAAGACCTCAGCTTGTTCCTGGAAGCATATCCGTCGTTGGTTGAATTGGTAACCGATCCTGCAGCAATCTCATTCAGTCCATTGGACGGAAAATTATCCCTGTGGGCCATCAGTGTCCTGGAACTGAAAGCCATCTGCTCGAAACCTGCCAGGAGGCTGAGAGAGTGATTATCCAGGGATTTCTCATAATTCATCAACAGCCGCTCGGTCAGCACATTCTTTTTGGACCATGTCTGCACCAGGTCATTGGGTGCAGTATGGAGAAGGGGGGAGATCACAAAATCTCCCTGGAAGTCCTTGCTTTCGTAAAAATTATCCGTATAGCCCAATCTGCCGAAAAGAGTGAACCCGTTAAAAATTTCCCATTCCAGTTCTCCGGTGCCGAACAGGTAGAACCTGTCGTCACTGTAGAATGACGGACCGTAAAGGTCTGCAATAGTGGTGGTTTCGATATGCCCGTAGTAACCATCGTCTCTTACGCCGACAATCGTATTATTGAGCCTCAATGCGCCGCGTGTGATCCGGTCGATAAGGGGCTGCCGGCCGTTTGTCTGATTGGCGGATATATTAGTGGTCAGTTTGAGATTATCCATAAGATTGCTGCTCATATTCAGGCGCATATTATAGTCCTGCATATCATTGTTCAGGATGATCCCCTTTTTATCCAGGTAACTTGCCGAGAACATAAACTGGGTGGCTTCCGTACCCCCGCTCATGCTCAGTCCGTATTTTGATACTATTCCCTTCCCTGAATTCCATACTTTTTCCATGTGCTTATCGTTGGGGTAATCGGGATCTGTCCCCGACCTGTACTTTTCTATATCCTCCTCGGTATAAATGGGAAAAGCGCCCATGTTTTCCGCCGCTTCATTAAAGGACTCCGCGTAGATCCAGGAATCAACCATTTCAGGCAGTGTGGTGGCTTCCATAAATCCCACATGACTGTAAAAGTTGAATCTCATGGCTCCCGCCCTTCCCTGCTTGGTCTCAATAAGTATTACCCCGTTTGCAGCCTGCGAACCATAAATGGCTGAAGATGCTGCATCTTTCAACACAGATACTCTTTCAATATCATTGGGATCTATTGTGTTGATTGAACTCTGTATACCGTCGATAATTACAAGGGGTTCGCTCCCTGCAGAACTGAATGTGCCTGTTCCCCTTATCCTGATGGTGCCGTCCCCATCCCTGGGATTGCCGGATAATTGCCTGATATATACCCCGCTTAATTCTCCGATCAGTGCGATGGAGGCATTGGATTCTGTTTTGTACCCCAGCTTGTCACTGCTTACGTTGGTCACCGAACCGGTCAGGTTCACTTTCTTCTGTTCTCCGTAGCCGACTACCACGACTTCTTCCATATCAATGGCCGACTCTTCCATCTCCACATTTATTGTAGTTTGGTTTCCAACCACAATTTCTTGTATCCTCATCCCCACAAACGAAAACTGCAAGGTGGCATTTTCAGGAACATTGGGAATTGAGTATTCACCGTTAACATCCGTAATTGCACCAAGGTTTGTACCTTTTACAATTACTGTTACTCCAATAAGTGGTTCTCCGCTTATCTCGGTTACCGTTCCGGTTACAGTCCGTGGCTGCAATGTTTTTACTTCGGCCAGATACTCCCTGGGGGAGAGTATGATCTGGCGGTCCATCACGTAAAAATCAACGTTGGTGCTTTCAAACAGACTGGCCAGTATCGCATCGATGGGCTGATCCCGGAAGGATGCCTGTACCTTCCTGGAAACATCCACCAGTTCCTGGTTGAAAAGAAAATAGAACTGGCTGTTACCCTCTATTTCCTTCAATACCTGTTCGACCGTGGCCTCACCCAGGTTCAAACTCAGTTTTGTAGCCTGAGAGTAGGTCTCTTCAGCAAATACCTGAAGAACGGTAATAATGAGAAGAAGCGAGGTTAATTTCATGATTCTCAGGATTTTTAACCTGCAGAACGATAAATATACAGTTCTGAAAGGTTCATCTTTTTTTTTCATAGCTTTGTATCGGTTTAGCGTTTATCAGTTTATCCCTTCCATGTTGCAGGGAGCTTTTTTGTGGATGAATGCTGAATCAGTCAGGGAAGTGTGTCCGCACTTTCCTGACATTTTTCAGGGATCTGTAATTTTCATCAGATCTTACTATTTATTTTTTATCATGATATCTATTTCCTGAGCTTTAAAAGTACCGTCTTCATTCTGTTCTCTTTCATGTTTTCGAAAGGTTAACGGACCTGTTAATGAGAGCATTTTAAGCACCTGATCCAGGTTCTCCTCTTCAAAAGTAGCCCAGTACCTGTACTGGTTTATTCTTTCGTCGGTGATATTGAACTTTACATTATACCAGCGTTCAATCCTTTTAAGCATAGCCGGCATAGGATCATTGCGTAAAATCAGTTTTCCGTTCTTCCATTCCGTATACTGAGAAGTTTCTTCAGATACAATATTGATCTTCCCCCCAAAAGCGTTGGTCACCCGGGTGGCATCAGTCTCTTTAAACAATTCCTGATCCCCGATAAGTATTGTCTTTTGCCCGTTTATCTCTTTATCAATGCCTGACGGACTTTTAGGGTCATCTTCCAACATATAGACGGCATGCTGACCCGGTTTCATTTTCAGTACGGTACGCTCTTCGCTTCCTTCCCTTCTGATTAATTCTATGGTACCTTCCTCAAGTGTAAAAGCCTGCACTTTTTCATCCGGATAGACACATACGTTCAACCTGGTACCCAGGACCTTAACGTCCAGTCCGGAAGTATTGATAATGAATGGCCTCTTATTCTGAGGGACCACATTAAAATAGGCTTCCCCGATGAGTTTCACCTCCCTGGTACCGCCGGGGAATTTGTCCGGGTATTTCAAGCGGCTCCCATTGTTCAGCCAGCCCGATGTGCCATCCGGCAGCTCAAAGTGGCTCCGTGCTCCCAGGGGACAGAAAATTTCATTATATACCACCTCAGCCTGGCTTTTATTCCAAATCCTCTGGTCCAGAACCTCCCATCCCAGATACAACATGATTGGAAGGAGCAGAACGGCAGCAACCCTGGAAATATATATCAATATTGTACTGAAACTGGTGACAGGGCGTTTTTGTCCTCTCCTTTCCCGGGATTTACTATTTGTCTGTAAGAGATTGATCTTATGGTGAATCCTGTCCAGGATCAGATGAAGCCCGGTGGGAGAGCTGACACTATCCGCATCGGTATCTTTCCAGAGCTCACTCAGGTAGTGTTCCAGCCTGAACCTGAGT
>CAZIAU010000123.1:0-7725 GCA_964536755.1 uncultured Bacteroides sp.
CCATCAGGAACATTGATACGGGATATATTTTCGCCTTTTTCTGCCTGATGATGGTGGTTCAACTTGCCTGGGTGAAGTTCATGGTCCCGGAAACCAAAGGCAAGACACTGGAGGAGATCGGCCGGAAGCTTGGGAGACAGCAGCAGGGTTCCAGGTTAGGGAAGGGGGGTATGTAGCAGTTGACCATAAGGTGGGTAAAATGAATGTGTGGTTCAGTTCCACAAACTAGATTTTATATGAAAACATCCAGACATCTTTTAATTATTCCGTTCGCATTAATCATTTTGCTTGCATTACCCCTGTTGCTGAACGGGCAATCCTTCCGCCAGGATAACATCCTCTATGGTGTTGCTTACTATCATGAATATATGCCTTACGACAGACTGGATGAGGATGTGAAAATGATGAAAGAGGCCGGGATCTCGGTGGTCCGGGTCGGGGAGTCCACCTGGAGCCTTTTTGAACCGCGTGACGGGGAGTTCGAGTTTGCATGGATGGACCGCATCATTGATAAGTTTTATGAAGCGGGAATCCATGTCATACTGGGTACGCCAACCTATTCCATTCCCGCCTGGCTATGGCACAAGCACCCCGGGGTCCTGCTCAGATACCAGGGAGGGGGAGAAGCAGCTTACGGAAAGCGGCAAAACATGGACATTACCAATCCGACCTATCTGTTCTACTCGGAACGGATTATCCGTAAAATGATGGAACACTATGCCGCCCATCCGGGGATCATCGGATTCCAGGTGGATAATGAAACTGAAGCCAGGGGGGTCAACAACCGTGACTTCTATGTAAGTTTCGTCAATCACCTCAGGAAAAAATATGAAACCCCTGAAAACCTGAACAAGGTGTGGGGACTGAATTACTGGGGAATGACCATTGACAGCTGGGAGGAGGTTCCGCCCCGCGACGGGGTGACCAATACAGGATATAAGCTGGAATGGGCGAGGTTCAACCGCAAGGCCGTTGCAGATTTCCTGAAGTGGCAATCCGCCATTGTAGAGGAATATAAGCGGGACGACCAGTTTATCACACACTGTTTCATGCCTTCCGTTCAGAATATTGACCAGATAGAAAGTTCGGCAGGAATGGATATGATGGCTGTAAATATTTACCACGGTCAGCAGGATGATCTAACCGGAAATGAGATTGCCTTCTCGGGTGATTTCTTCAGATCGGTCAAGCAAAAGAATTACCTGGTTACCGAGACCAATGCCCAGACTACCGGCTGGACATCGAAATCCCAGCAACCCCCTTACCCCGGCCAGCTGAGGCAAAATGTATATGCACATATCGGATCGGGTGCCAATATGGTGGAATACTGGCACTGGCACTCCATCCATTATGGACAGGAAATATACTGGAAGGGTGTGTTGTCACATGACCTTCAGCCCAACAGGGCCTACGCCGAAGTGTCAAGAACCGCACATGAACTCCAGGCATTCGGAAAGAAACTGGTGAACCTGGAAAAGAAGAATGAAGTCGCTATCCTGTTCAGCCATGATTCAAATGATGCCCTGAACTTCATGCCCTTTAACGGCAGCGGGAGCGATTGGAGCGAATCAAACAACAGCGCCTACCGCAACCAGCTGGTGGCTCAGTTTCACAGGATCCTCTATCAAAACAATATAGGGGCTGATTTTATTTTTCCTGAAAGGCCCGATTTTCAAAAATACAAACTGGTAATTATCCCTGCCCTCTATGTGGCATCGGATGAGCTCCTGGAAAAGATCAGTGATTACGTGGAAAACGGAGGGCATGTGATTATGCAGTTTAAAAGCGGTTTCTGTGATGAGAATTCAATGGTCAGGCCCATGCTGGCACCGGGTCCACTTCGTGAGGCATGTGGCTTCTATTACCAGGAGTTCTCCAATATAAAGTCACTTCCCCTGAAGGATAATCCATTCGGTGTGGAGCAGAACCTGGCCATGGACTGGATGGAATTTATTATTCCTGAAACTGCAAAACCGGTCGCATTTTACGATCATCCCTACTTCTCAAAATATCCTGCTGTAACGCTCAATAAATATGGGAAGGGAACTTTACTGTACCAGGGTTCAATATTTTCAGATCAGATCCAGAAAAAGATCGTTGATGAAGCTGTTGAGAGGGCTGGTATTTACAATCCCGATCATAAATTTGAATGGCCGCTTATTGCCAAGTCAGGTGTTAATGATCATAATAAAGCCGTACATTTCTACTATAACTATTCATCCCGGAAACTGGAGCTTAATTATCCCCATCCTGCAGGCAAAGAACTGGTGTCTGGTAAGGCTGTAAAGGAAGGGGAGGAGTTAACGGTGAATGCCTGGGATGTGTTAATAATTGAGGAGGAGAAAAGCCGATGAATTTCAGGATCTTGTTAATGCTCGCAGCCGGAAGCATATGGTTATCCGGGTGTACATTGAAAACAGAGCATAAGGGAATTGCAAAACCCAACATCATATTTATCCTGGCCGATGACCTGGGATATGGTGACCTGGGTTGCTATGGACAGAAGCTAATTGAAACGCCGTACCTGGACAGGCTGGCGGAGGGGGGGATGAAATTTACCCAGCACTATTCAGGATCTCCTGTATGCGCGCCCTCTCGCTGCGTACTCCTGACCGGGAAGCACAGCGGTCATGCCTATATCCGGGGGAATGATGAATGGGGCGACCGGGGAGATGTCTGGGACTATCGTGCCATGATCGCCGATTCGACCCTGGAAGGTCAAAGACCTATGCCGCCAGGTACTGTCACTATCGGCAGGATCCTGCAGAAGGTGGGATACAGGACCGGGATGGCGGGGAAATGGGGTCTGGGTGCACCACATACTGAGAGCATCCCCACCCGTCAGGGATTTGACTTTTACTGCGGTTATAATTGTCAGCGCATGGCCCATACCTATTATCCTGTTCATCTTTACAGGAACGAGGCCAGGCTCCACCTGGATAACGATACGGTGGCACCCCATACCGGACTGGCTGAAGGTGCCGATCCCTATGATATGGAAAGCTATTCCAGGTTTAACCTCAGGGAATATGCTCCCGATGTGATGTTTTCGGAGATGATCACTTTCATCGAAAGCAGTAAAGAGGGCCCATTCTTCCTCTACTGGGCCTCACCCATTCCGCATACTCCCCTGCAGGCACCTGCCAGGTGGGTGGATTACTATGTGAAGAAATTCGGGGATGAACCTCCCTACACGGGCGACAACGGATATTTTCCACACCGTTACCCACATGCCGCATATGCAGCAATGATCTCCTGCCTGGATGAAAACATAGGAAAGCTGATCGGGAAACTGAAAGAGGAAGGTGTTTACGAGAATACACTGATTATTTTCTCATCCGACAATGGGCCCACTTACGCCGGCGGGACAGATTCCCCCTGGTTCAATTCGGGGGGACCATTTCCTTCTGAAAGGGGCCGGGCAAAGGGATTCCTCTATGAGGGAGGCATCCGGGTCCCCATGATTGCCAGCTGGCCCGGTAAGATAACGCCCGGAACGGAATCGGATAACATTTCGGCTTTCTGGGACCTGTTGCCCACGCTTTGTGAAGTGGCTGGTGCCGAGATCCCCGGGGATGTGGACGGGATCAGTTATCTGAAGGAACTTCTTGGTGCTGAAGGGCAGGAGGAACACCCGTACCTTTACTGGGAATTCCCTGCCTCCGGCGGTCAGCAGGCAGTGAGGATGAACCAGTGGAAAGCCGTACGAAAGGATATCAGGGAGGGTAATCTTGAACTGGAACTTTACAACCTGGAGCTGGATTTAACAGAGCAGGATAATGTGGCCTCACAACATCCGGAAATCATCCGGAAGATGGAACAGGTGATGAGTGAAGCTCACTCGGAGCCAGTCCCGGACCGGTTTAAAATGGAGGCACTGGGGGATTTATGACCGGCATTGTCTGCCAATGCTTTTTCCATAACTTGTACCATGTTTATTTTCAAAGATGAACCAAGACCATCTGGAGGATGGTATTTACCTGATCGAAAACATGATGAAACGAACAGCCCTGGGATTACTTATCATTACAGCTGTCATTGCCTGTAACCCTCAGAAAAAACAGGACGCAGTTGAACAATGGGATCTATTTGAAATTGTACTTGACGGACCAGCCACCGGGAATCCGTTTATGGATGTTGAACTGACTGCTCAATTCAACAGTGGTATAGAGGCTGTAACCGTTCCCGGTTTTTATGACGGGGATGGAATCTACCGCATTCGTTTCTCACCCCTCATCCAAGGTACCTGGAAATACCTGACAGAAAGTAACATTGATGAACTGTCAGGCATAGAGGGAAAGATAAAATGTATTCCACCCACAGGGGATAATCATGGTCCTGTTAAGATTGTAAATACCTTCTATTTGCAGTATACCGATGGAACACCTTTCTACGGCGTGGGGACCACAGCTTACCAGTGGACAAGTGTGAAACAGAGTATCCAGGCTAAAACCCTTGAAACCCTGGCAAAGGCTCCCTTTAATAAGATCAGGATGTGCTTTTTTCCGAAATCTTACAGGTATGGTAACGACACCGAGCCATGGGCAAACCCTTTCGAAAAAGAAGGGGAGGAAAATGATTTCTCAAAACCCAACTACGAATTTTTTCAAAACTTCGATCAAAGAGTCGAACAGTTGAGGGATTTGGGGATTGAAGCTGATGTTATTTTGTTTCATCCTTATGATAAATGGGGCTATTCAAGCATGGGGAATGAGATGAATGAAAGATATGTGCGCTATATGATCGCCCGGCTATCTGCTTACCGGAATGTCTGGTGGTCCCTGGCAAATGAATGGGATGTACCCCGGATAAAGGAAACAATTGACTGGGAAGGGATTGGGACATTACTGCAGGAGGAGGACCCCAATGGGCATATGCGGGGGATTCACAACTGGTATGGCTCCGAGGATCATTTCTATGACCATACCAGGCCATGGATTACACATTTAAGCGCTCAAACCTCGCAGTTTTATAATGCCATAAAATGGAGGGACCAGTATAAGAAACCGCTGCTCTTCGATGAAATGCGGTATGAAGGGGATGTGCCCAGCGGATGGGGAAGTTTATCGGGTGAGCAGATGACCAGTTATTTCTGGATGGCCGGATTAAGTGGTGGTTATGGAACCCATGGTGATACCTATCAGAACAGCGCTGATGATTCCACCGAAGTGCGCTGGTGGGCAAAAGGGGGCTACCTGGTTGGAGAAAGCCCGGAAAGGATAAGATTCTTCCGCTCCGTCATGGAAGAGGCACCAGTAACGGAAATGACTCCCGGGATTATAGACAACGGCGATCCGGAGAACCTGAATGATAACGTCTACCTCTTTTCAAAGAAGGGAGAGTTTTACCTGGCTTATGTTGCAGATTCAGGACAGAATATGGAGATAAACCTGGGCGGGGATGCTCCCTATAACATGGATGTGATCGATACCTGGAATATGGAGGTTGTTGATCAGAGATCTGTGGAACCCGGAATGCTGAATTTCACCACAGAATTACCTTATACGGCATTAAGACTTTATCCGGAGTGACGAAAAATTTGCACTGGATTACTATTTTACCCAAATTATATTTCCATCTTCATCCACCTTATGAGCCGTGGCAAAATTCCACCGCTCCGGATCGAAATTCTCGTTCTTTACCGGTGTTCTGGCTCCTGTTTCCTTTAGCCAGTCATCAAGCATTCTCTCCATATTCATTGCCTTTTCAGGCATACTGGCCGAAAGATCGTGCTTCTCTGAAATGTCCTTCCTCACATCAAACAACTCAATTTTAGATTCGGGGACAATCTTCTTATAATCAGGATCATCCGGAATGTAGGGTTGACTGAAACCATCTCCGTCCAGGATCCATTTGACTTTACCACCAATAAAGGCTGGCATTTTACCGCCTGGTGCCGAAGCATCTCCCGGTAGTCTTTAAAGAAAGGTACATGGGGGTAATCTGCTCTTATTATTTGGCACTCTTTGATTGAACAGCCATTTCATAAATATCGGTTCAGGATCGCAGCGATCACTGCTAAACTTGGTACTCCCATTATCACTTCCGGTAAGCATTTTAAGTGCGATAGGACCTCCGTGTTTATCGCCGGACCAGGTCGTGAATTTCATATTCCCTCCAATTTTTTGCATCTCGGCAAATACCTTTTGATCTTTTTCAATTGGGCATACTGGATCCATATCTCCGTGAAATATCCAAAATGGAATATCTTTTATAATAGATACATCAATAAAATCTTCGGTTTCAGGTTTACCACTTCCAGCAGAGGGAGCTTCAGGTTGTCAGTTCCTCTTCCCCCTCCTCCGTGAAGAGAAACGATAACAGGGTAGCTGTTGCCAGGATTATAATCCAGGGGTTTCATTATTCTGTATGGCATATCGTTGTGAATATGGGCTTCATGAAGATCAACGACCCAATCTTCAACATCCTGACTGATGCCAATCTGGGTAATGCTAAGTAAAACTGTAAGGCTTAATAAGTTTCGCAGTAATTTCATTTCTTAACAATCTTATAGGTTTTTGTAAAGAAATCATCGTTTATGATTTGAATAAAGAAGACACCTGGATTGAAGTCATTCAAAGATAATTTTAGAACCCCGGAGGAATGATTTCTGAACATTCGCAGTGTTCTTCCGTCCATATTCAGCAGTTTTATCGTGCAATGAACCGGTAATCCTTCTATCGACACCTGATCGTTTGCCGGATTCGGATAGATACGAATTGACATAGCTATATCATTCGTCACTGAAGCAGGATCGTAGAAATTTATGGTGTAAATAACTTCTGTTAAACCATCTTCGGAGATTACTTTTACGGTATATCCTTCTGATAGATTTCCGGATGTAACGGGGATTTGATCTGCATCAAGTATGGTAATTGTTGCACCGGAAGCGCCTGTAATATGAACCAGGAATTCACTTACAGGAGTCTCCATCTGAATACTGTCGATAACAAAGGTTTCCTGGTTGATGTTGAAAGTATCAGAAGTGATGTTAGCCTCGCTACCCAGGACTTCACCATTGAAATTCAACTGGTAGATTTTTTCTTTTGATCCATCTGCAGAGCTTACAAGTACATAGTCTTCAAGATCAACAGGACCTTGCCGGCGTTCGATTCCTGCACGGTCAATGAGTTGAATAGCTGAACCTGTATTCGGTTTTAGATTTGAAAATAGGGTAGAGACATTTACTTCTGAAGGTACCTGGGATACAATGCTCTTAGCCTGGTCTACATGATATATATCCGACCAGGCATACGCTTCATTCTCACTGGTATTATATTCAAGTTTATAGGTAATGTTTGTGAAATTATCTTCGGCCGTAACCTCGAAATAGAGCAGGTCGCTCGCAGTTGTGTTTATATACGAACCAGCAGCATTTAACGTTTTTAGCGGGTCCAGGTTGTCTTCACCATCAATTACCTGCAGCCTTGCTTTATCTGGTACAATAATATTTTCAAGGACTCCGGAGATGGACATTCCATCCGGAATTCCTGAAATGGAGCCGGTCGAACCTGAATAACTTATGACATATTCCGAACCCTCTGCAGCTATCAGCAAAGCATCAGAGCTTAACTCATCTGTCCCGGTTACAAGTCCGTATTTTGTGGTATTTTGTCCGTCGGCAGATGTGACTTTTATTGTATCCGCGTCTGCAATTAATTCCTCATTTTCTTTAGGAGTTCCATCCATGGCAGTGAGGATAAGTACCTGGTTCGGATTATGCCG
>CAZIAU010000124.1:0-7718 GCA_964536755.1 uncultured Bacteroides sp.
TACGGCAGGGGATGGCTCATCAAGCCCGATCCGGAAAAGGACAGGTTCCTGAAATTCGGCCAGTGGAACAGCATGAAGATCCGTGTTGTGGGTGACCTGGTGGAAACATGGCTCAACGGACATAAAATGATAACCCTGGAGGATGAAAAGATAGGTCAGGCTACAGGCATTATCGCGCTCCAGATACACTCCGGAGGAGGAATTAAGATTGAATGGAGGAACCTGAAAATCAGGGTTATTGAATAACGGGCTGCCAGTTATTTCTTTTTTTCCTTATCCCTGGAGAAGGCTCTAATAAATCCGCTTTTCTGGATAGCTTCAGCTGCTTTGGTAGCTTCTTCAATTCCTTCATCAAGCCGGTAAAGAAGTAACTGGAGCGAATCGGCAAACGATTCATCGTTAATGAACATGTTAAGCGCACTGCTGTCGTTATTCAGTTTTGCGGTTAAGTCCAGAAGGTTCTTGGTGGTAACCTCCATGTTCCTGCTGCTCAGGTAGAGATTCCTGGTAAGGGAAGTATCGGTGAACAGCCTGCCAAAAATTCCCTCTCCTTTATTGACTTTGTCTGTAATTTCAGCAAGATTAATGGCTATCTGTCCCAGGTCCTGGCTTGCAGAATCAATTTCGCCGGTAAGGATGGTATCGGTAAACAGTTTTCCCACGATCCCCTGACCACGATTCACTTTTTCCGATATACCCACAAGATTATTCGTAATCTCGGCAATATTCCGGCTGGCATAGTCAATATTCCGTGTAATGGTGGTATCGGTAAAGATCTTACCGAACATACCATCCCCCCGGTTAATCTTCTTTGTGATTGAGATGAGCTCATCGGAAACCACCGAGATATTTTCACTTGAGATTTTAACCTCCCGCATGATATCGTCCAGGTCCACCTGTTCGACAGTCAGAAGTGTATCGGATTCGGACACCGGCCCGCTTTTCAGGCTTCCGGGGAGTATCATAACCACCTTGCTCCCCATAAGTCCCTGGTTACCAATGGTAACCCTGGAGTCCTTCTTTACAAATTTAATGGCATCCTCCTCAAGGCTCAGTTCAACAATTACCCTGTTATCGTTAAGGAACCAGACGTAGCCCACAGTACCTATATCAATTCCGGATAAAAGGACTTTATCACCTTCACGCAATCCTTTTACATCCTTGAAAATAGCCGATACGGTGATCGTGGACCCAAAAATGTTTTCCTTTTTTCCGATCAGGTATATGCTCCCGATCAGTATGGCCAGTGCCAGCGTAACAAATATGCCCACGGCAAGGCTTTTTCGCTGTTTGTTCTTCATTGGTGCCACATTTTTATTTAAAAAATAGCCGGACCTCTTCATCCGGGTGATCCTTCAACTGGTCAAAAGTCCCTTCCCCGATTATTTTGCCGTCATGGAGAATCAACAGCCGGTCCCCCGTGATCTCTGCACACTTAATATCATGGGTAATGATTATAGAGGAAGTGTTGTAGTCCTTCCTGATCTTAACGATCAGGTTGTTTATGGCCTCACTGGTAAACGGATCCAGGCCGGTCGTTGGCTCATCGTAAATGATCAGTTCGGGCGAAAGCATTAGGGTCCGCGCCAGTCCCGCCCGTTTTTTCATGCCACCCGAAAGTTCGGATGGCATTTTATGGATGGCATCCTTCAGGCCCACATTCTCAAGATTTTCCGCCACAAGGTCTTCCAGCTCCTTTTCCGGGAGTTTTCTCAATCTGTCGTTCCTGAGGGAAGGGAACAGGAGATTCTCCCTGATGGTCATTGAATCGTAAAGGGCCCCCTCCTGGAAAAGGTAACCTATGCGGGTGCGGATCCCCGCCAGTACCTTTTCACTGCCGTTTATAACATCCTCGCCAAATACGATGATCTCTCCTTCATCAGCTTCCAACAGCCCCACAATACACTTCACAATCACCGATTTACCGGAACCCGATTTACCAAGCACAACCAGGTTTTCTCCCTGGAACAATGACAGGCTGACCCCGTCGATCACTCTCTTACCTTCAAAGGTCTTAACCAGGTTACTGATATGTAAGATCCTGTCCTGCTCCAACTTACCTTAGTATTATGTCAGTTAACTGCACCGCAACCAGGTCCAGTATAAAAATCACCAGGGAAGATGCCACCACAGCGGTGTTGGCAGATTTTCCCACCCCTTCTGTCCCCTTATCTGAATAGTATCCCATGTAGCTGCAAATAATCCCGATAAAAAATCCAAAAAATATTGTCTTTATGGTAGCCGGGAAAAGGTCCCTGAATGTGAAATCAATAAATGACTGGTTATAGAATAACCGGAAGGAGATATTGGTGTTTGCCTTCAGTCCCAGGAAAGATCCCATAAATGCCATGAAATCCCCGTAAATAACGAGCAGAGGCAGCATGATAGTTGTTGCCATTACCCTGGTAACCACAAGAAATTTGATGGGATTGGTGGCTGATACCTCCATGGCGTCTATCTGATCGGTTACACGCATGGAACTCAGTTCAGCACCAATACCGGAACCGACCTTCCCAGCAAATAACAGGGCAATAATTACGGGTCCCAGTTCGGTGATCACCGATATAAAAACCATGTTGGGTAAAAATGACTCCGCACCCAGGTCGGCAAGAATAGGCCGTGTCTGAATGGTAAGGACCAGCCCCAGTATAACAGCTGTAACACTGATTAGAAGAAGCGACTGATAACCGGTTTTATAACACTGGTTTATAAATTCCCTGAATTCAAACCGGCCTTTGAAAAGATTCTTAAAAAACAGACCGGTAAACCTGGTGATCCCGGCTATGTCAAGCAACAGAGGTTTAATATCTCTTTCCTGGTTTGAATTCATGAAAAATTCATTGAGGATTGATCGTATAAACAAAGATACAACTTATCACCTATCCTTTCCGGTAGTGATGGGAATATTCATTAACGTCAATGTTCTTATCTATAAATAATAACAGGTGTTCAGCTTAAATATTATAAAAGGTTTTTAGCGAAAAATGGGCTTTGATCCAAAATTCCGGCCAAACATTGCATTGATAATTATTATGTGTTATTTTTATTGCTCATCATTATTATTAAAAGTAAAGCCCTGAATTAACCCAGAATCAAACTTCACAGGAGAACTATTATCTGTTTAATATTAACAATCCTAAAACAATGAAAAGAAACCCCCGAAAAATTATTCCTGTTGCAAAACCGGGAATAAAAAAGATTCTTTTGCCTTTGAAATTAGCCTTGATCATACTGTTTCTTGGCTTTACCCAGGTGTATGCAAATGATTTTTTCCAGGAGAAAACCGTCACCGGGACAGTCACCGATGAAACAGGCAGCCCGCTGCCCGGGGCAAATATCCAGGTTGAAGGCACCCAGGTCGGTACAGTTACGGACCTGGATGGGAAGTATTCCATTGAAGTGCCCGGTACAGGCTCCACCCTTGTCTTTTCATATATCGGTTATCTCTCTGAAAGAATTGTTGTTTCTGATCAGACTGTCATCGATGTGGAACTAGCACCGGAACTGGTGGGCCTCGACGAGGTGGTGGTAGTGGGGTACGGTACACAGAAACGAAGTGATATTACGGGAACCGTTGCTTCCATACCGGAAGAAAGGTTGCAGATGGTACCAAACCTGAATGTGGCACAGGCCATACAGGGTTCCGTTCCAGGTGTCATGATCCAGACCTCCGAGGCGGGTGCCGCACCTACTGAAGCCATACTGATCAGGGGGCGCAACTCTATTCTGGCCAGCAATGATCCTTTGATCGTTGTGGACGGGATCCCTTACGGGGGAGAACTCGCAGACATTAATCCCAATGACGTTCAGTCAATTGAAATACTGAAAGATGCATCGGCTGCCGCTATTTACGGATCAAGGGGAGCCAACGGGGTGATCCTGATCACCTCCAAGGAAGGCAAAGCAGGTGCTCCTGTTATATCCTACGACGGGAAATTTTCAATAATGAATTATGCCAACGTACCGGATGTGATGACAGGCCCTGAGTGGTATGACTTCAAAATGGAACGTGGCGCCAGCTGGATGACACAGACCGAGCAGGAGGTTTACGATGCCGGAGAGTGGGTCGACTGGTTTGACCTGACCACGCGGCAGGGATTGAGCCAGGATCATAATCTTTCGGTTTCCGGGGGACTTGACAAAACCACCTACTACATCTCACTGGGATATCTTGATGTACAGGGGATCCAGGTGAACGATGATTTTCTGCGTTTCTCGAACCGGATCAATATTGATACGAAAATTACCGACTGGCTGACCCTGGGAACCCGGACCCAGGTCTCCTTCGACGATAAGAGCGGGGCATGCCCCGAATCCGGACCGACCCGTATGAATCCCCTTACGCGGCCGTACGATGAGAGTGGCCTCCTGACCATCTATCCATGGCCGGAGCAGATCTACTATCCCAACCCGCTTGAAGAGACCCTCTGGGACGATGTGGACAGGTCCTACCAGGCCATCACGAACAATTATGCCATTATTGACTTCCCATTTATAAAGGGATTAAGCTACCGGCTGAATACCGGGTTCAGGGCAAGGTTCAGCGATCAGGCCACCTACAAGCCCACAACAAGCACAAGCGGATACGAAGACAAAGGATCGGCAAATACGGACCGGACCCTCTGGACCAACACTGTTATTGAGAACATACTCTCATATAATAAAGAAATAGGGAAACACAGCATTTTTGCAACAGCTCTTTACAGCTTTGAAAATAATGAGAGAACCAACAACGGGGAGGATGCGAGTAATTTCCCCAATGATTTTCTCACCTGGTATGCCTCCGCACAGGCGGTGAATTCAATCCCTAGTTATTCCTATACCCAGACAGTCCTGATATCCCAGATGCTGCGATTGAACTACGGTTACGACAGCCGCTACCTGGTGACCCTCACAGGCCGCAGGGACGGTTACTCGGGTTTCGGAGCAGAGACCAAATGGGGGATATTCCCATCGGTTGCCCTTGGATGGAACCTGGCCAACGAGGATTTCTTCCCCGCGAAGAACCTGTTCAACGAGCTAAAGATAAGGGCCTCTCTGGGCCAGAACGGGAACCAGGCCGTATCAGCCTATGAGACCATTACCCGGCTGGGCTCTGCTGACTGGCTCTCAAACCAGACCCCTATGGTAGGGTACCTGCCCAGTTCCATAGGAATGGATGACCTCGGATGGGAATCATCCATGACCATGAATATCGGTCTGGATATCGGCATGCTGCAGAACAGGATCCAGGCAAACCTGAACCTCTACAAGACAAACACGACAGACCTGCTTCTGAACAGGACCATTTCGCCCGTGCACGGGATCACATCCATAACCCAGAATATCGGGGAAACCGAAAACAAGGGGATCGAATTATCACTTACTTCGAGAAACGTGGTCACCCGGAATTTCAACTGGACCATGTCAGGCAACCTGGCCGCAGTGAGGAATGAGATCATCTCTCTCTACGGATTCCTTGACGAAGAGGGCAATGAAGTCGATGATATTGAAAATAAATGGTTCATCGGCCACCCCATAAGGGTCAATTACAATTATGTCATAGAAGGGGTATGGCAGCTGGATGAGGAAGAAGAAGCTGCAACATGGGGTTCCAGGCCCGGATTCGTGAAATTCAAGGATGTGAATGGCGACGGGCAACTTACTGCTGATGAGGATAAAGAGATAGTCGGCCAGCTGGACCCGAAGTTTATCTGGGGGCTTTCGAACACCTTCTCCTATAAAAATTTCAAACTGAATATCTTCATTCACGGGGTACACGGCGTGACCAAGGACGATGAATACATGCAGGATGATGTCTATAATTATATCGGCCGCAACACCATCAACAAGAACCGGTGGACCCCCGACAATCCGACGAACGATTTCTATATGAATGCACAGAATGCTCACCTGATGGCAGGTGTTTCTGCGGAGGATGACTGCTGGTTCGAGGATGCGAGTTTTGTCCGCGTCAAGGATGTATCCCTCTCCTATGATTTCCCCGTAAACTGGATCGGAAAGATCGGCCTGGACAGACTCAGGATCTACGCCACGGGAAGAAACCTTTATACATTCACGAAATGGAACGGAATGGACCCGGAACTGGACGATCAGAGGCTGACCCCGTTGGAAAGGCACATCGTATTCGGAGTTAACCTGAGCTTTTGAAATCGAATGTTGTAATAACCTTAAAAAAACATAGTGATGAACGCTAAATTATTATATAAAACAGCAATTCTGGCAGCACTTGTAATCATGACAGGATGTTCTGAAGATTGGCTTGATGAAAAACCCCCGCATCTGATCTCCACCCAATCCCTTTACACTACCCTCGCAGGTTTTGAATCCGGCCTCAACGGTTTGTACGAACTTGTAAGGCAGGAAAGAGAAGGAGGGGAAAATGCAAGAGATGACAAGGGAGGATCCAACCAGCTCAGATATGAACTGGCAGCTACCACGACCGACATTTTTGCCGTCAACCGTGTGGGCAGCAGGTTCACCCTTCTGGCAACTGAATGGGGAGCACTTAACAGCCCTGAGAACCCGGAGCTCCGGGATCATTTTATCTGGCTCTACAAGGTCATTAATGCAGCCAATTCAATTATCAATAATGCAGAGAGCAGGGACGATGTGGACTGGAAAGGGGCAGGCGGCACACCCGAGGAGAACAGGCTCAGGGTGATAGGCGAGGCCAGGGCCATCCGGGCATGGGCCTACCGGCACCTTACCTACATGTGGGGGGATGTCCCCCTGAGCCTTCAGGAGGTGCTCGGCTCAACCATCCGGACGGACTGGACAAGGGCCCCTGTTGACGAAATAAGGAGACATATGATAGACGATCTCCTGTTTGCGGAACAGAACATCCCCGTTTCACCTTTAGTCAGGGGAAAGATTACAAGAGGGGCCGCCCAGACCTACCTTGCCGAGATGTACCTGGTTATGGATAAGCCGGACAGTGCCCTGTTTTTCGCGAATAAGGCAGTCAATACCCCGGAATATGCACTGATCACAGACCGGTTCGGCGTTAATGCCAGCAAGGAAGGAAATGCTTTTGCGGACATGTTCCTAGACGGCAATGCAAACCGCGAGGAGGGGAACAGTGAAGCCCTCTGGGTATGGCAATGGGGGTACTTCGACCAGGGAGGTGGAAGGAACATCATGAGGCGCTGGACCGGGTCGGAATACCATGAACACAGGATTGTGGGAGATGACAGCGTTTCAGTTAAAGTATTGACCATCACGGAGGAAAGGGGAGGCAGGGCACAGGCCCGTTTTTCCCCTACGAATTTTGCACTGGGATTGTATGAGCCACAGGATGACAGGTTTTCCCACCACATCATGAGGAAGTTCTTCGTGCTGAAGGATGAAGCAGGAAACGCACCCTATGCGGCCGACCTGTTGCCCTCCGGATGGAATTACGGGGATACGCTCTGGCTGGAATGGGAGGGCCGCGATATTGAGTATGCCGGCGCTGATTTTATCCCTTACCGTGACTGGCCCTATTCCACTAAATTCGACGGCTGCAACCCCATAGATGTCAGATCGACTGAATCCAATAAGGACCAGCCCTACCTGAGGATCGCCGAAACCTACCTTCTGAAAGCCGAAGCCGAGCTTGCACTGGGCAACGCAGGGGCTGCTGCAGAAACCATAAATGTGCTGAGGCGAAGGTCAAATGCCACAGAGATCAGTGCGGGAGATATTGATATCGACTTTATCCTTGATGAAAGGGCCCG
>CAZIAU010000125.1:0-7630 GCA_964536755.1 uncultured Bacteroides sp.
CCTGGCAAGCTTCAGGATCTTTCAGAAGTAGAGGGACCGGGCCATAAGGCAACTCTACCCGATAGCTACTACCTTTCCCTGATGACTGCTTTCATAAGCTGCTTCGATAATCTGAATTACATCTCTGGCCTGTTGTGCAGTAACCTGGAGCTGAGCATTGCCGCGTATAGCATCAAACACATTGTCATAAAAAGCCATGTAATTGCCCGCCAGGGTGGGGTACCTGCCCTTCAGTGGTGATCCCCGGTAGTCAGAATTGATTTTCCCCCAGGCAGATTCTGGATCTTCTCCCCATCCCCGGGTGCCCGGAATTATTCCTGACTTCAGGGCCTCCTCCTGAGGATCGTTCCCCCATTTAAGATAACTGCCACCGGTACCATGAAGGACAAAGACGGGTAATGGCTCCCTGGCCAGATAACTGCTCCGGAGCAGACATTTGAATCCCGGGTAATGAAGAAACAGATCGAAACTGTCATCCGTTAGCGCCCCATCACGAAGTGTACGGCTGTCACAGTATAACCTTTCCGGCATTCCGAAAAGAGCAAGGGCCTGGTCGATAAGGTGCGAACCCAGGTTATAAAGTGTACCGGTACCGTTTAGCCTGGTTTTCCAGGATTTTTTGATCTCGGTCCGGTACCTGTCTATATGAGCTTCAAAATCGACCAGCCGTCCAAGCGTGCCCTCTTCAATAATTTGCCTGACCGTAAGAAAAGTCCCGTCCCAGCGCCGGTTATGGAAAACAGTGAGGATAACTCCATACTTCGCAGCCTGAGAGATTAACTCATCTGCCTGCACCGTTTTCAGGGTGAAAGGTTTTTCCACAACCACATGTTTTCCGCATTTAATTGCCCTGCCGGCCATTTCAAAGTGAAGGTGATCAGGAGTATTGACCACCACCAGATCAACACCGGGGTCCTCCAGAATAGATTCCAGATTACGTACTATTACGGCATCCGGATGCTTTCCTGCAGAATCATTTCTGTTCCTTTCAAGTATCTTTGTAATTTTAAAGCCGGTATGGGCCTCAAGTAACGGACCGTGAAAAACCAGGCCGGACATACCATAGGAGCAAATTGCAACGTTAATTTCAGACATAACTTGGGTTAATTGTTCGACAAATTAGAAAAAAACCACGACAGGAGAAACCATTAAATGCAGGCCACTTACAGACATCTCTATTCCATGGGCACACGTATGGATATTGTTTTCGCCGGTTTGGAGCCTGCACTGTGCGATCATGTGATGAGTAACATCAGGGCTGAACTGGAAAGACTTGAGCAGAAACTCTCCATCCATACCTCTGCATCTGAACTCTCTGTAATAAATGCTACTGCATATCCGGGGCCTGTCGGTCTGGATAAGGAATTTTCTCATATTTTCAGGGAGGTAGAGATTCTGCACAGGGAAACCGGTGGTTATTTTGATATTACCATGAAACCAGTCTTCGATCATGTTGTGGGTCAGGGTAAAGAGCTGCCGGAGGATATGGCTGAAAGGGTGGGTATGGACAAGCTGGTGATAGACGGGGAATGGATCAGTTTCAGGAACAGGGGGGTGATTATCGATCCTGGAGGATTTGGAAAAGGTTATGCGGTTCAGAGGATCCTGAAGATCCTGGAATCGGAAGGAATTGACCGGGCATTGATCAGTTTCGGGGAGAGTCTCATTTACGGATTGGGAACGCATCCTTATGGGAATTCATGGAAAGTTAGTGTACCGGCAGGGGATAGAGAAGAACAAGTCCGTTTCGAGTTGATAAATGAATCGTTATCAACAAGTGGAAATTCTTTGAATAATCAAAAAAAGTTTGCAAATTCGGGCCATATTGTGAATCCGGTCACACTCCAGATATCATCGGAATTGGGACTTGTAAGTGTGAAATCGAAAGATCCTTTAAGGGCAGAAGTATTTTCAACAGCCCTTTTCAGTGCCGGAGAATTGCAATCGGAACAGATTTGTAAGGGAAAGCCGGACCTTGAGGTGCGGTGGATTTCTCCACATTAAAATGAGCTAATTATATTTTATGGAAACCAACAGGAGAGATTTTATAAAAGCATTTTCAGCCATGGCCGCTGCCGGTATGTTTGCATCGGGAATGCCCTGGTTAAGTGAATTGCATGCACAGGGTGATCTCAGAACAGTGAAACTGGGTATAATAGGACCAGGTTCCAGGGGGAAGTTTTTACTGTTGAACCTGAAGAATGTGCCCGGAGTGGAAATCACATGTTTTTGTGACAATTACGAACCTCATTTTGAAGAAGCCGGCATGCTGTTACCGGGAGCGACAGGTTACCGTGACTACAGGCCAATGCTGGAGCGTGAGGATATGGATGGTGTGATCATTGCCACTCCGCTGGATCAGCATATGCAGATGACAATAGATGCACTTGATGCCGGTTTTCATGTTTTCTGTGAGAAGTCTATGGCCAAGACCTATGAGGATTGCAATGAAATGGTTAAAGCCAGGGAACGAAATAACAGGATCCTCTACATCGGACATCAGCGGTTATTTAATACCAGGATCCTACAGGGCATAAAGAAAATCGAGGAGGGTGCCATTGGCAACGTAACACAGATGAGGGCATACTGGCACAGGAACAATGACTGGCGCAGACCGGTTCCCTCACCAGAACTGGAAAGGAAGATCAACTGGAGGTTGTACCATGAGTATTCGCGCGGACTGATGACAGAACTGGCCAGTCACCATCTGCAGGTGACTAACTGGGTACTCAAAGACATACCCGATTACGTAATGGGTTCCGGAAGTATCAATTACTGGAAAGACGGAAGGGAAGTATACGACAATGTGAACCTGGTTTATCATTACCCTAATGACACCCATGTGATCTATGATTCCATGACCAGTAACAAGAAATATGGTATGGAGATCCAGGCCATGGGGCCACTTGGAACCATTGAGATGGAAGCGGGTTATATTTTTGAGGAGAATCCGCCTCCGGCACCGGGAATAGTACAACTTGTGACCGATATTGAAGATAAGATCTTTGATACCATTCCCATTGGGGGAGCCAGCTGGGTACCGGAGGATCCTTCAGAAGATAAGGGAACCTATCTGCTTGACAGGCTGCTTAAGACCGACGGGACAGACATGGAGATGGCATCATTTGTTTCGGATGTCAGGAATAACCGGATAGATCCCTGGCTCACACAACAGGGATTCTATGCAAGCATAGCGTCATTGATGGGATTTGAAGCAATGATCAATCATAGAATTGAAAACTGGCCTGATGGATTGGCCATGTAAATAAAGATATAATGATGTTTAGGGATACTAAAATTACCGCCACGGCGAAAAAGCGTGAACTAATCATATTCCTGGTTTGCTTCATAGCAGCATATCTTTTGAATGTGATCGGGATCGTCGCCTACCATACGCCTGTCAGGGAGCTGGTTACTAAACTGCATGTGGTTCTCCTGATAGCCCTTATCTTCTATGGCGCAGTAGTCATACTCAGGGTCTTATATTACCTTGTTTCCCGCCTGTGGATAAGGAAATAGCCTGACTGTTGATTAAGAACCGGGCCTGTTATCTGTGGTTGATCCTTACCACAAATCTCTTTTTTTATACGGTGACGCTTGATTATTACCTTTGTACCTGGCTATAACTGTATGAGATTATCCAAATGGGAAATAGAGTGAAATTATTTGAAGATGGAAAAGAGCTGCCCCTGGTTGAGGAGTTTTACTCCATACAGGGTGAAGGATACCACACTGGCAAAGCCGCATACTTTATCAGGATAGGGGGATGTGATGTGGGCTGTTCGTGGTGTGACACCAAGTTTTCCTGGAATCCGGCACTTCATCCGCTTGTAGGGGCTGATCAGATAGTCGATCATGTGGTTGCACAACCGGCTTCTTCAGTGGTGGTTACCGGGGGTGAACCCCTGATGGTCAACATGGATTACCTGACCTCTCTTCTCAGACAGAAAGGCATAGAAACATTTCTTGAGACCAGCGGGGCATATCCGTTAAGTGGTCAATGGGACTGGATCTGCCTCTCTCCGAAAAAGAATGCACCTGCAAAGGGAGAAATACTTGAAAGAGCCGACGAACTGAAGATGATTATTTCCTCGGAGGAAGATCTGGACTGGGCGCGGAAGAATGAATCCCTTGTCCGGGAGCAATGCAAACTTTTCCTTCAGCCGGAATGGAGTCGTCGGGATGCCATTCTCCCTGTGATCATCCGGTATGTTATGGAGAATCCACACTGGATGATTTCACTACAGGCTCATAAATACATGAAAATTCCATAACTGATTCATAATGAGAATGATATGGATTCATATATTGATCCTGATGCTCTCCGGTCACTTATGCGGGCAGCAATACAGTACAAATTCGAGAAAAGCCGTAAAATGGTATGAAGATGCAGTATCGCATTTCAGGGCCATGGATGATGAACTGGCTGAGAAGTCACTATTGAAGGCCATTAAGGCAGATGACACATTTATTGAGGCATACCAGTTACTGGCACAGGTCTGTTTTGAGCAGGGGAGGACAGGTGAGGCCATAATCCAATTTTCCAAAGCCCTTGAGCTTGATCCGGAAGGTAATCCGGATGGTTACAGGCTGCTGGCCGGATTAACAATCCTGACAGGGGATTATGACCGTACGCTGGAACTGATTGATAAATTCCTGTCTTTTCCGGCCCATTTAACCCGATCCCGGGAGATTGCATTGATATTGAAAGCTGACTGCGAATTTGCCCGTGAGGCCTTGAAGAACCCGGTACCTTTTAATCCGATTAATCTGGGAGATTCTGTGAACTCGGCATACAACGAGTACTGGCCCTCTCTTTCTGTTGATGAAAAGATACTGATGTTTACGGTAATGATACCACGGGATCCTGAGCTTGGCCTTACCATAGGTAATATTCATGAAGATTTTTTCTATTCAAGGAGGATAGGAAACCATTGGAGCCACCGGCAAAATGCCGGAGCTCCCCTGAACACCCCTGATAATGAGGGGGCTCATACAATTACTGCGGATGGCAGGTGTCTTTTATTTACCGCATGCAACAGGCGGGACGGTAAGGGTAAATGTGATATCTACATCTCCAGGCTGGAGGATGGACAGTGGAACAAACCCGAGAACCTTGGAGCACCCGTCAATTCACCTTACAGTGAAAAACACCCGAGCATCTCGGCTGATGGCAGGGTCCTGTTTTTCACCTCTGACCGGCCGGGAGGGAAAGGTTCCTATGATATATGGTATTCTGTTAAGTCGGGTGATAAATGGGGGGAACCAATCAATCTCGGGGATTCAGTGAACACTTTCGGATTGGAGCAATCGCCTTTTATCCACCCCGATCAGCAATCACTCTACTTTTCCTCAACCGGGTGGCCGGGCATGGGTCAGGGGGATCTCTTTTATTCAAGGTTAAAAGCCGACCGAAACTGGTCCGAACCTGTGAACCTGGGATATCCCATCAATACGTTTAACGACGAGATCGGACTGACAGTCAATGCTCGCGGAAACCTGGCATATTTTGCGTCTGACCGTGGTTCGGGGACCGATACTGATCTCTATTCCTTCGAGCTTCCTCAAGATGTGAAACCCGTTATGGTTTCCTATCTGACCGGCAGGGTTTTTGATTCCCGAAATATGAAAGGTATTGCAGCGGTAATACAGCTTATTGACCTGGAGTCTGAAGAAATTGTTATGGAGATTAAATCTTCACCCGGGGAGGGAGATTATCTTGTATCGCTGCCAACTGACAGAGATTATGCATTGAATGTTTCAGCAGAGGGGTACCTTTTCTGGTCAGATAATTTCTCATTTTCCGGAGAATACTCCAGGAAGGAGCCTTACAGGCAGGATATTCCCCTGGAAAGGATTAACGTGGGAAGCAGTGTCGTGCTTAACAATATATTTTTTGAGACCGACTCCCATGAGTTATTGCCTGAATCAGTGGTCGAACTGAATAAAGTGCTTGATTTTATGCTGCAGAATCCCTCCGTTGCGATTGAGATTTCCGGTCATACGGATAGTACGGGAACACCCATACATAACCAGGAGCTGTCTGAATTACGGGCCAGGGAAGTGGTTGATTTCCTGATTGAAGGAGGTATTGCCCCGGACAGGCTGAAACCAGCCGGGTATGGAGACAGCAGGCCTGTGGCAGACAATATTTCGGAAGCAGGAAGAAGGCAGAACCGAAGGACCGAATTGAAAATTGTCGGGTTGGGGAAGGATCCGGATAAATAATATATGTAATAAAAACTATCTTTGTTTTCATTGTATTGGACAATGAAAAAAGTCTTACGTGAAATACCTGATTATCTGAAAGATAAGTATACGATCATCACCCAGGTGATGTTTGTTTCCATATTTGCGCTTGTTTTTATAAATATATACTCTCCATTTAATGCTTCATCCTGGTTTGAAGTTGGGAGGATAGAATTCTTCTTCTACTCCAGTGCATTCATACTGTCCGGTATGCTGATCATTGTTATAAGCAAACTGGTTTTTGTATTAATTGCGGACCGTGTGCGGATCACCTATCTTATATTCGGCCTCTGGCACATGCTGGAGATATTTTTACTGGCTGTGGCCTACCTGGTAGTGGATCTGTATCTTTTAAAGTCAGGGGCGGAACTGGTGGAACGGTTTACCGGATTGTTATTTATAACTCTTCTGGTACTGGCAATTCCATATTCCCTTTCCTGGCTATGGCTTTCACTGAAGGATAAAAGAACCACCCTGGAGAATCTTACTGAAAATACCTCCCAGGAATTCAGGGAAAAGAAAATGGTTACGTTCCGGGATGAAACGGAAAAACTGAGGTTTTCCATAAAGTCAAGGGACATACTTTATGTGGAGTCAACAGATAATTATGTTACTGTTCATACCAACGAAGAAGGTAAGCTGAGAAAGATCATGCTCAGGAATACAATGAAGAGGCTCGAAAAAGAGCTTGAAGGAACCTTGATCCAGCGATGTCACCGGTCCTATATGGTAAATTTCGAGAACATAAAACTTGTTAAGCTGATAAGTGCAAACCTTTACATCTATATGGATTTCCCGGAGGAGATCCGTATACCGGTATCACGGACCTATGCAGAGCATGTCCATGAATTCCTCAACCGGGTTTCTCTCTGATGAGGGTAACCATTTTTATAACAGATTTACCCGGAACAGATATTAATTATCCTAATTTATAGATCTAAAAATCGCATGATATGAAAAACTATTACTCAATTTTTATCATTACTCTGGTTTCTGCAATATTTAGTGGACTTCACCTGACTGGCCAGGAGAAGCAGGAGGAAGAAAAGAGTGGATATAAATTCACCGATGTGGTATCAATTCCGGCGACTTCGGTCAAGGACCAGAACAGGTCAAGTACCTGCTGGAGTTTTGCAACGGTCAGTTTTCTTGAATCGGAGCTGTTAAGGACCTCGGGGAAAGAGTATGACCTGTCGGAAATGTACTTCGTACGTAAGGTATACCAGTTAAAGGCTGAAAAATATGTAAGAATGCACGGAAAGACCAATTTCGATAATGGAAGCCTGGCGACGGATGTAGTGCATATCTGGAAAGAAAACGGGATAGTTCCACAGGCAGCTTATGAAGGTCTTACTCCCGGGGATTCGCTGCCGGTACATGG
>CAZIAU010000126.1:0-5990 GCA_964536755.1 uncultured Bacteroides sp.
TATGGCCTTTTTTGCCTTGAGCATTTTGCCTGTAGCTGAAATAAGGGCCGAACATTCCGACACACTGTTGTCGCACATGGGTCTGATAACTTCAGGTCACTGGCTTTCCACACTTGTCTCGCTGGATGCTGTACTGGTTCTTAGTGGTGCGGTTTTAACTTCCTACGTGGGCGTTACAGGTTTGCTGGAGAGAATGACCCTTGACCGGATCCTGCCCCAGTTCTTTTTAAGGAAAAATAAAAAAGGCAGTTCCTACAGGATCATCATCTTGTTCTTCCTGCTTTCTATCTCAGTATTATTTATTACCCACGGGAATGTTGTTAGGTTAGCCGGAGTCTATACGGTCTCCTTTTTATCGGTGATGCTGCTTTTTGGATTTGGGAATATCCTGCTTAAAGTGCGCAGAGAAAAACTTCCCAGACCCGAATCGGCAAAATGGCTGAGCGTACTGGCTGCTATAGCAGCGGTTCTCATTGCCCTGCTGGGAAATATCACCATGAGATCTGAAGAAGGAACCCAGTCTAATTTAAGACTATTTCTTACCTACTTCATTCCAGCCGGGCTGATTATTGCATTTATGCTCCGCAGGGTGGCTATCCTGAGGGGTACGCTAAGGGTTATTTATCATATCTTCAATTTAACCCAGGACGGATTTTTAAAGTTAAGTTCCCGCCTGGACAATCTGATCAATACAATCAATGCTCAGCAGTTTGTATACTTTACCAAACGCTATAACATTGCAACTTTGAACAAAGTTCTGCTCTATATCAAGAACAATGAAAATACAAGAAATCTGAAGATTGTTCATGTGGATGATCCTACACAGGAAGTTGATTGTGAGAATTCCAAGAGCTTTCAGGAAGTGGTGGCAATCATCGACGAAGAGTACCCGGAAATTGATGTCACAGGCCATGTTATTCAGGGAGAATTTAATCCAAAGCTTATCAAGAAGCTATCCAAAGAGTGGAATATCCCGATCAATTTCATGTTTATCGCATCACCGGGTGATTATTTTCCTTTCAGGGTGGAAGACCTGGGTGGAGTAAGGTTGATCATTTAAAATTCATGATTTTTAATTAGGTATATGGCTACACCCCTCTCCCATATTACCTGAGTCAGAAATGAAATCATAAAATACTACAATTTATCCCAATTTTATTTATCTTTAGAATAACAGTTGTTATATTCAAAGTCTTGATTCTTTTATTAAGGAAGTAAATGTGGAGAATGTAAACTGCTCACATCGCTGGACGATCGTCCATATTAAGACGGGATTTATTGTTACAGAGAATTGTTTTCATTGTAATAAAACCTCTACCTCTTTTTGCGCGGAAGATAACCCACCCCTTGAAGAACACAAGGAAGGAGATCATTACTGGAATGTAATGGAGACCGCCCAATCGATCCAATTTGACCTGGAATGTGACCGGTGCCATAAAGTTGTTGATTTTAGTGAGCTTGCTGGTTTGATGCTCTGTACAGGTTGTGACGAAAATTGCCCGGTTGAAAAAGTACGGAGTAAGCTGGAAAAGGATCATGTCTGGATCTATGTAGCTTGTGGATTCTTGCCTATTAAGGAAGCCAAACCATTAAGCAAGGAGAAAATATCAATATTGGAAGACTATTTTAATCAGAGACGTAAATCATCCAAATCCAGTATCAAGATTATCTCTTACAAACTGGTCAAGGATTTAAAAAGATGCTATGGTGAGATCATTAAGGATGTTGGAATGCTTAGCCTGAAACCACCTGAATTCTTATAATACTAACCATAAAAGCCTGTTAAAATGAAGCTTAAGGAAGTTATTAAAAAACTTACGCTAAAAGCACTGACCGTTGTTGAGGACAGGGAAGTATCAGGTGTATTCATATCAGATATGCTTTCGGATGTAATGAGCTCTGCACAGAGCAGTAATTTATGGGTTACGGTGCAAACGCATAAAAACATCGTATCGGCAGCAAATTTAATTGATATTTCTGCCGTAATTGTGACTCATAACAAACAGGTTCCAAAAGAGACTATCGAGCTGGCAAACCGGTATCACGTTGTTATTTTGAGTAGTCCCCTTGCAACCTACGAGCTGGCATCAAAACTTGTTGATGCCGGTGTTCAATAGATCATTAAAACTTGCAGGATGCAAAGCGTCCCACAACAGGGAATTGAGATAGACAAGATCAGGGATGCTTTAAAGGCCAATATATATGCTGGGAAAGTTGTGCCGGGTGATTTTACTACTGGCATTTACGCTTCTGATTTAATGAGCGATGTGCTGGCATTTGGGAAATTCGGTTCCACCCTATTAACCGGTCTTAATACTATTCAAGCGGCTATATCGGCCCATATTGCTGAATTTAAAGGCATTATTATTATTCGAAGCAAGGTTCCGGACAATGAAATACGGAGTTATGCAAATGAAAAACATTTGTTCGTTCTTTCCACCGATTATGATATGTATGAGGCCTGTGTGAAAATCGCTCGTATTAAAAGAGAGGAATCTGTTGTTTATAATATTGCAGAATCTGCGAAACAACAGGACATTGTTATTACACATCATTTTCATATTGACGGGGCGGACTTTGGAAATGCTGGCATGGTGTCTACCCAGGTGAAAGCTATTCTGAAATCAATTGGATATGATCCCGAGCTGATTCGCAGGGTGTCTATCTGTACGTATGAAGCAGAAATGAATGTAGTAATGCATGCTATAAAGGCAGATGTGAAACTCACCGCCAGTGATAAAGAGATCGGCGTTATCATCGAAGACGAAGGAAAAGGAATTGAAAATATCGAGCTTGCCATGAAGGAGGGATACTCAACCGCAACGGAAGAGCAGCGTGCCCTGGGTTTTGGTGCAGGAATGGGATTGCCCAATATAAAAAAGAATTGTGATGTGTTAAACATAGAAAGCAAGATAAAGAAAGGCACTTTTATTGAAACTTTATTTCATGTACAATGAAATATTTTCATTCACAAATCATTCTCCAGGACCGGTGCAATGGTGATATGAAGTGTGTGAGAGCATGTCCCACGCAGGCCCTCAGGTACAGGAATAATAAAGTCATATTTTATGATGACCTCTGTGTGGATTGTGGTGAATGCATCAATGTATGCAAAGAGAAAGCTATTGTCCCTGTGATGGATGAAATCAGTGATTTTAATAAATTCAAATTTAACATTGCCATTCCGTCCAGGGTACTTTATACACAATTCTCTTCCGGGATATCCCCTATGATGGTGCAGAAGGCTCTTTCAAAAACGGGATTTGATGTTGTGATTGATGTCTCCCAGGAACTGCATGAAATGGGATATGCCTTTGCTGAATACCTGAAATCAGATCCTGTATCCAAGCCGATCATCAGTTCCAATTGCCCATCAGTAATACGATTGATACAGGTGAAATATCCAAATCTTATGCGGTTCATTTCGCCCTTCGATGTGCCAAGGGAAATTGTTGCGAAAAACGCGAAAGTAAAATTTGCAGAAGAGACAGGTTTAGAAATTAAAGATATTGGAGTCACATACATCAGCCCCTGTCCGGCAAAAGTTGTTTCAATAAAACAGCCCGCCGAAAAGGAAAAATCATGGATTGACAATGCGATCGCTATCAATGATATCTACAAAATATTGCTTCAGGAAATCCTGACTATGCAGGACAAGGAAAATATAAATAAGAAGCATGATAACTTTTTCTTTTCCAAGGGATGGGGTGTACTGGCTTACCTTCAAAATGGGGTAGATTCTACCAGGTCCATGTCTGTTAAAGGCATTGCTAATTTAAAAATGATCTTAAATGATATTGAGGATTCCAGGCTTGAGGATATAGATTTTATAGAAGCCTCAACATGTTCCCAGGGATGTATTGGGGGAGCATTTTGTGTGGAAAATCCTTATATTGCCTGGCATAATTCCAAGATATTAGAGAGGAGATACGCAGATCCATTCGATTTTGATGGAGAGGCTGTTTTAAAAAAATACGAGGAAAATCAATTTTTCTATGAAAACCGCCTGAAACCACGTACTACCAGGGCTTTGTCAGACGATTTACAGACTTCCCTGAAACGTATGAAACAAAAGGAAAGGATTTTTTCCAAATTACCCGGAATTGATTGCGGTTTGTGCGGTGCACCCACGTGTGAGACATTTGCGGATGACTACGCCAGAGGCGAAGCAGATATATCAGATTGTTATTTATTAAGAAGAACTACAGATTCACCACCTGCATGATGGAACAAAACATTACTTCATTCAAAGATATTATTTCAGGCTTTCCGGTTGATGAAAGCAGCCTTATCCCTCTTCTGCAGGAAGCACAGGGAGCATACGGGTATTTACACGATGAAGCGGTCGATGAGATTGCCGACTACCTGGGTCTCACTGCCAGCCAGGTTTTTGGGGTTGCTTCGTTTTATTCCCAGTTCCGGTTTACCGAGCCTGCCAGACATTCTATTTGCGTATGCCTGGGAACTGCCTGTCATGTGAGCGGCGGTGAAAAACTTGTGGAAGCATTTGAGCGTGATCTCAATGTGGTACCGGGAAACCGTACAGCAGACGGGAGATTTGATCTCACCCGGGTAGCATGCCTGGGTTGTTGTGCTCTCGCACCAGTGGTAAAGATCGATAACGATATATACAGCAAGGTAAGTGTTACAAAACTTAAAGAAATCTGGAGCATCTATGAATAAGTTTACCCGGTTGAAAGAAAAAAGCCTGGCTGAATGGGATGCCCTGGTGAATCCGGCGGTTCCGGTTATTTATCTGGGAATGGCATCCTGCGGGAAAGCTGCCGGGGCTGACAAAATCAAGGAAGTGGTTTTCGAAACTCTTCAGAAGAATAATATTGAAGCAAGAGTGGTGGATGTGGGCTGCATTGGAGCATGTTACCTGGAACCAATTATGGACATATCCGCACATGGCAATCCACGTCTCTCTTTTGGGAATGTAAGTGAAAAGAGTGCTGAACTGATTCTCCAGAAGTACTTGATCGATAAGGAGATATTCCAGAGAAAGGTACTGGGTCACCTGGGCAATGAAGCATTTGACAGCGTGCCTGGATTTTTTGAACAACCTATGCTTAAATCACAGGTAAGGATTGTAACCAAGAACTGTGGATATATTGACCCTGAAAATATAACACATTATATCGCGAGGGATGGGTATGAGGGTCTCACAAAAGCCCTGACACAATCCCCTGAAGATATCATTGAGGAAATATTTAATGCCGGCCTGAGGGGAAGAGGCGGAGCTGGTTTCAGAACAGGAATTAAATGGAGAACCTGCAGGGAATCAGAGTCAGATCAAAAATATATTATCTGTAATGCGGATGAAGGCGATCCCGGAGCGTTCATGAACCGTTTACTTATTGAAAGTGATCCTCATGCTGTTCTGGAAGGAATGCTCATTGCAGCGTATGCCATTGGCGCCACCCAGGGATATATTTATATCAGGGATGAATACCCCCTCGCTATCAGCAGGCTCCAGCATGCTATTAAGCAAATGCATGAATATGAGCTTATTGGGGACAATATCCTGAATTCCGGCTTTTCTTTTGAATTAAGAATAATGAAAGGTGCCGGTGCATTTGTTTGCGGTGAGGAAACTTCGCTTATTCATTCCATTGAGGGTAAACGCGGCATGCCCCGTACCCGTCCCCCATACCCTGCGGTAAGTGGATTACGTGGAAAGCCTACCGTAATAAATAATGTAGAAACACTGGGAACGGTCCCGCACATTATCAGGAATGGGGCTGACTGGTACAGACAATTCGGGGTTGATAATAATTTTGGTACAAAAACATTTTCCCTTGTTGGTAAAATCAGGCGGACAGGATTGATTGAAGTTCCACTCGGGACTACATTAAGGAAGATTATCTTCGACATAGGAGGCGGGACACAGAAAGAATTCAAGGCAGTACAGACCGGGGGACCATCCGGGGGATGTTTGCCCAGGGAACTCCTGGATACACCCGTAACATATGAAACGCTTAATGCCG
>CAZIAU010000126.1:6000-7581 GCA_964536755.1 uncultured Bacteroides sp.
TATCATGGGATCAGGCGGTTTGATAGTTATGGATGAGGATACATGCGTTGTGGATTTGGCAAGATATTTCCTCGATTTCATTCAGAAAGAATCCTGCGGGAAATGTACGCCCTGCCGTGTGGGTACCCGTCACATGGTAGAGATCCTGGAGAAAATATGTAATGGCGAAGCAGAGCCTGAATACCTTGACAAGTTGGAATCACTGGCAAAGCGTGTAAAAGAAACTTCATTATGTGGTCTGGGACAGACTGCTCCCAATCCGGTACTCTCCACGTTGCGATACTTCAGACACGAATATATTGAACATGTGAACGAATACTACTGCCCTGCGCTGGTATGCAGCTCACTTATAGAATATGAGGTGATCCGCGAGAAATGTACGGGTTGTCAGAGATGTGTTTCGGTTTGTCCGACCGGTGCCATAACAGGCCCCCGCTCTGAACCACATAATTTGGATCAGTCGAAATGCATTAAATGCCGGGCATGTTATGAGATATGCAGGTTCGATGCAATCGCCGGAAATGCTATAGTAATTACTTCAAAAAAAGAAGTATGGTAATCACTATCAATAACCAGGAATATAAATCCAGCAGTGATGCAACCATCCTGGATGTAGCCAGGCAAAACGGGATATATATCCCCACACTGTGCGCTCACCCTGAATTAATCCCATACGGAGGTTGCAGGATGTGTATAGTTGAAATTGAAGGCAGAAAAGGGTATCCCACTGCATGTACTACCCGGGTAGACGATGGAATGGTTGTCAGAACTGAAACCCAGGTATTGCAACAAATGAGAAGGGATCTGATCCAGATGATCCTGAGCGAACATACCTCTGCCTGCCTGGTCTGCGATGAAATAGGAGGATGTTCGGGGTACCAGGAAACCATAAGAAAAGTAGGAGTAACAACCGGATGTCGATGGTGTCCGAAAGACCAGGATTGTGAATTGCAAAAAGTAGTGGAATACCTTGACATTCATGAGCTCACACTGCCAGGTCTTTACAGGGGCTTCCCTGTTGAAAAATATGATCCGTTCTATGACCGGGATTATAATTTATGTATTTATTGCGGACGATGTGTAGGTATATGCACGGAATACCGCAAAAGCAATGTCCTTTCCCTGAAGCAGAGAGGCAATAAAACGACCATAGGACCAGCATATGAAGAGAGCCATATTGATGCGGGGTGTGAGTTTTGCGGGGCCTGTGTATCTGTGTGTCCAACCGGATCACTGTCGGAGAAGAGCAGAAAGTGGTGGGGAGCTCCCGAAAAAACGGAAGAATCTGTCTGCCCCTTATGCAGCCTGAATTGTGAATTGCAGGTCATCACCCTGAAAGGCAAAATTGTCGGAACCCTTCCTCCCGGTAATCCACATGAAACAGGAGGAGAACTCTGTGTGAAAGGAAGGTTCTGCCTGAGTGAAATCCTCAATCGCACCGACAGAATACAGGAGCCACAACTTCTTTACCCGGAAGGATATGCATTTGTACCGTGGGATGAGGCGATAAATAAGACTTCAGAAATTATTCAGTCAGTAAAACCGGAGAGAACAGCTGTATTTATTTCACCAGGGCTATCA
>CAZIAU010000127.1:0-7538 GCA_964536755.1 uncultured Bacteroides sp.
AAAAACGAAACCTCAAGGATTTCAGTCGGCATGGGCGATGTGGAAGAGCAACCGGAAGGCAGTATCTATACCAACAGTTCTGATATAGAACTGGTTTATGACGGCGGCAACCAGATCATCGGTTTGCGGTTCACCGGACTGAATATACCTCCCGGGGCAGTCATCGATTCCGCATCCATCCAGTTTACCGCGGATGAAGAATCTTCCGGTGCCTGTGCTTTATCCATCAAAGGTCATGATGTTGATAATTCACCTCCGTTCACCACCGCGACGAATGATGTATCGTCCAGGGAAACCACCTCTGCGGAGGTTACCTGGGAACCGCCGGCATGGCCCTCTGTTGGTGCAGCCGGACCAGATCAGAAAACTCCCGATCTGAGCCCCATAATCCAGGAGATCGTGGACCGTCCGGGTTATACCCGGAGCAGTGCGATCTCGATTATCATTACGGGGAGCGGTGAGCGTGCAGCTGAATCCTATGAAGGCTCTGCCTCCTCTGCAGCCCTGATGACCGTAACCTATTCCTATGGAAAGGGATCGGACACAGGCGAACCGGTTCATGATGAGACCCGGTTCCGGATCTATCCCAATCCCGTAACCGGCGGGAGGCTCTCCGTTGAGACCGGTGCTGAAATGACCGCAGGGAGTTGTAACACGTACGTCACCATAACTGACCTGGCAGGCAGGGTTTACTACAGGTCATTAATCCTGAACAACCAGACTGTAGTTGATGTAAGCGGGATGAAACCGGGAATGTATATTATTCACCTTACCGGAAGCAACAGGATCATTTCACAAAAATTGATCATAGAATAGGATCACAAAATCCGTTTGTAGTTTTCAACGATCAACCCGGCATACGGTTTAACGATCTCTTCAAGCCTGAGCATATCTGACTCGCTGAGCTTCTTAAGGTTCTGGAGCACACCGACATTATGTTTCAGGTGATCAAGGTCATTGCAACCGCTTACCAGGGATGAAACCGGTAAGGCATAGACATATTGATGCAGATCCGCCGGCGAGATTCCGGTTTCACCGACCACATCTGGAATCATGTCCGTTGTGATCTCTTCCGGTGTGGTATCAATGCGCCTTCCCATCATGCTGCCACCGCTCATGGTTTTCATGGCTAATACCCCGTATTCTTTCTTAAGAAGCACCGGCAGAACCTTCTTCTGGAAAGATTCAAAACTGGGATCAATAGCATTCAGTGGCATCTGACAGGTGTCCAGTTCCAATCCGAGGTCTTCCAACCGCTTCAGAAAATGGAGATGGCCCACCGGATTTCGGTGTCCGGTGAATCCAATATAACGAGCCATTCCTTTTTCTTTTGCCTCCAGGAATACATCCAGGACCCCTTTTTCTATTCGCTGGTCCGCATCCTCAGGTGAAGCTATGGCATGCATCTGCCACAGGTCAAGCTGTTCCGTTTTCAGGGCCTTCAGCGAAAGTCTCAGGTGCTCTTTCGCTTCCTTGCCGGTCTTTCCATGACTCTTGGTCATCAGGAATATGTTGTCCCGGTACTTAGGTACCAGAAAACGTCCCAGCAACTCCTCCGACCCACCATTCTGGTAGGTCCTGGCCGTATCGTAAAACCTTACACCCATTTCCATGGCCATTTCAATCATTTTTTCAGATGCCAACGGGCTGCCAGCATTTCCCACATGCCAGCCACCGAGGCAGAAAGCGGTCACTTTCTCACCGTTTCTGATAAGACGGCGCTGGGGCAGGATGGTGCCATATTTATCCCATGAAGGAATTGCCGAGGCCCATTGATGCAACATGCCGAATATTCCCAGAACGGCAGATGTTTTGATAAAATCTCTTCTATTCTTCATCATTTGCAATTTTGATTTGGTCGAAATATAATGAACATCTGTAACTTATCAATACTACGGCCTTACCGGTGTACCGTCTGCCTTTCGCACCTGTGTCCAGTTGTAGTTAAAATGAGGCAACGAATACTTCTTTGCCTTTTCTTCATCAATATCCACTCCCAGTCCGGGTGCTTCATTAACAAACATATAACCATTTTCGATTGTCGGTGTACCCGGGAAGATTTCATATGTGAGTTCGTTGAAATGATGCCCTTCCTGTATGCCAAAATTCCAGACAGCCAGATCAATATGAGCATTTGCCGCATGACCCACAGGGGATGTATCTCCCGGGCCGTGCCATGCTGTGCGTACATTGAACCATTCTCCAAGCCTTGCCACTTTCATGGCTGGAGTGATCCCTCCTATCTGGGAGATATGGATCCTTATAAAATCGTACAATCTCTGACTCATGGGTTCTATCCATTCATGTGGATTATTAATCAGCTCACCCATCGCGATCGGGACTGCGCTCTGTTGACGCAACATTTTGAACCAGCCCATATTCTCCGGTGAAAACGGGTCTTCAATGAAAAAAGGCCTGTACTCTTCCAGCTTCTTAATCAAATCTATAGCATCCATGGGCTCTACCCGTTCATGCATATCATGCAGCAGTTCCAGATCATCTCCAAATTTTTTCCTTGCCATTTGGAATATCTTGATAGCTCCCCGCTTATATGCCTGGGGATCCATGGTATTATCATCAGGATACCCGAAACCATGCTGTTTGTAGTCCGGGGATTTTGATAAATGGGTGGAACCATATCCCCCCAGCTGAATGCGAATATGCCTGTATCCCTGCTCCCTGTATCTCGCCACATCATCCATGACTGCCTCCGGAGCGGGACCTGAAGCATGTGCATAGGTGTCTACGGCAAACCGGGTTTTACCTCCCAGCAACTGGTAGACCGGCATACCTGCCATCTTGCCTTTGATATCCCACAGGGCCTGGTCCAGGCCGCTCAGGGCATTGTTCAGGACAGGTCCGTTCCTCCAGTAGGAACTCACATATGCGGTCTGCCAGAGATCCTCAATATTGCCTGCATCCTTATCCCTGCAAAAATCGTCCAGGTAATCATCAATGGCCGATACCACAGCATGGGCCCTTTGCCTGAAAGTTGCGCATCCTATACCATATAGTCCGGGTTGGTCCGTTTCCACCTTGACGATCACCAGTTCAGTCCCATAGGGAGCCGTGGTAATAGCTTTTACTTTCCTGATCCTGACCGGCTGAAAGTTGAGTTCTTTACCGTCTGGCAGCCATCCGGCCGGCAAAGGAACTGAACTCCGGGATTCCGGAACAGCAATATTTTCAACATTTCTGGTGCAGGCTGCCATTGGAAGCAGGGCCATCGCTTTTAACAAATCTCTTCTGTTATTCATGATTTACGGGATTTAGTCTGGTGAAAAATTTATCCGGATGCAATATTTCTTCATAATTGGGAGGAGCATTGTGCAACAGTAACTTCACTCCATTCTTGAAGCCGGTTGTGTCCAGAAACGTCTTAAGAAATTGTGCGGAATACTTATAACTGATCATGTATTGATTCCTTTTACTGATCAATTCCTGAACCGTTGAAGGCACAAGAGGTTCTTCAGGTGGGATCAGCTCGCCCATCTTCTGTACCATATACTCACACAATCCCTCTTCAATGAAAATTGAACCGAAAGTTTCATGTGATCTTATTATCCATATATGGATCTGGTATGCCCTGTTAACACTTACACTGTCCAGAGCCTGCATCTCGACACTTATCTGATGAATATAGTTATGTGTTAATTCGTGAAACACCGCCGCTTTTACAAATCTATTACTTTCTTTCAGCTGAGTTCTCCGTTTCTTTGTTAAATCGTCAAGTTCATAGGCCAGGAATAATTCTGCAGTTGTAATATAAATCTCGTACGGATAGTACCTGCCCAGTTCCAGGGAATCGTGAATGGAGTAATCATTCAGGTCATCAGCGTAGATCCAGACATTAAAAAGGGTGTCTTCAACAAAATTCTGATACTCCATAATCAGAGAATCACTCCTGTCTTCAATATACCTGGCTATTCCCTTACTTGTGGGCCGACCATTCTTCAATGGATAATCCGTGGTACCACCGTAAGGGAGAAGCATCACCAGTATGAATACCATGTATTTCAAATTACTAATATTTTAAAAAGCGTGATCCCCATCTAAATTTACTAAAGATATTCAATGTACTATTGCCCCTTTTTAATGACATAATATCTATAAAAATAGTTCATGTGGTTTGCAATGCATGGAATTTTGACCAGTTAAGCACGGATTAACAGTGTACGTTTCCGTACACTATTGTCACGCTTTCGTTCAGGTATAATAGGTTTTAACATTTGTAGGATATGGCTTTATCTATTTGTTATATAGCATATTGTGATGTTTGGCACAGCTTATGTTACAGATTGTGCAGAATGTTAAACAATAAAACGCAAGAGTCATGAAAACAAAAAATTTAATCTTAACCTTCGCACTGGCTGCACTGACAACTGCTTTATCTGCAAGTGAACCCACTATTGGTATTCAAAATAGGGAATCATATTCTGAAGCTGAACTCCGTATGGAACCTTGGATGACTGAACCATTTGAGTATGTGAATGGCGAGCAGGACATGGTAATGGAATCATGGATGAATGCCCCCTTTGGTAACAATGTTGCCGAAGATGATCTGACCGTCGAATCATGGATGACCGAACCATTTGAGAATGTGAATGCTGAGTCAGACCTCCTGCTGGAGCAATGGATGACCATTCCATTCAACACTGATGAAACAATAGAGATCGAAAACTGGATGGCCGCTGCCTGGAAATAGATTTCTTCAAGGCCTTGCGTTACCATCATATACGAAAAAGAACCGCCCTTTTGAGGCGGTTTTTTTATGCTACGGACTTTTTCGGGGAATATTCTTTCTGAGAAGGTAATAGACCGGTATACCAAGAATAACCACCCCAAACGCCAGTGAAGATTCAATCGGTCTTTCAAGGTATGCAAGTACAAGGATAGTAATGGAGAATATAATAAAAATAGACTGGATCATAGGGTAGCCGGGTAACCTGGAGTCAGATTGTCGCTTAATTCGCAGTTTGAAAATTCCCAGGACTGCCAGGATGGGGAAAATTCCCAGTGAAATACTCAGAAATGTAATAATCTGGTCAAATGTCCCGGAGAATATAAAGATTAGTGCCAATGCACTTTGCAATATGATCGCCATGCCTGGAACATCTGCCCTGTTGGTCTTACCGGCAATATTAAAAAAGTGTCCCGATCTTGCCATGGCGTAGTAAACCCGGGGACCTAAAATGATCAGGGAACTTATGGCAGAGAGCAGGATTAAGGCTATAGCCGCAGAAAACAACTGATCAATAGACCTGTTAAAGAGATAGTTGGCTGCCAGTCCGCCGACTGATATCACATTTTTCATTTCATGTACAGGAACTGCATAAACGAACAGGGTATTTAAGAGCAGATATAGAATGATAACTACCAGGGTACCGGTAATGAGCGACCGGGGAATGTTCTTTATGGGATTCACGACTTCCGAACCCACATAGGTGGCAGCGTTCCAACCGCTGTAGGCGAACATGATCCACATCAGTGACAGCCCAATGGTTTTCCATTTCCCGTTTCCTGCCATTTCTCCCGGTTCAATCCCGAAGTGTCCTAAACTGCCTTCACCAAACCCAAAACCCGCTATAATCAGTATCACGATTATCGAAACCTTTAACATTGTCAGCAGATTCTGAACACGTGAGCCCGATTTCAGGCCAAGATAGTGGATCGTGGTAAAAACAATGATAATACCGGCAGCAACGGCTTTCCTGTAAAGATCAATATGATCCGGGGTTATTCCATCCGGGAAAGTCCGGAGAAGGTATTCACTGCACGCAAGCGATGAAGCTGCCAGAGGAGCAGTAAAGCCCACAATGAAAGAGACCCATCCACTTAAAAATCCTGCAAGAGGAGAAAAAAGTTCAGAAAGGAACACATAATCACCCCCTGCACGGGGAAAATTGGCTCCCAGTTCACTGTAACTGAGTGCTCCGCACAATGCAATGCCTCCACCCATCACCCACAGAACCAGCATTAATAACGGGTCGTGAAGCTGAGCAAGTAGTAACCCGGAAGTAGTAAAAATCCCCGCCCCGATCATATCCGCAACGACTATATTGGTGAGTGAAAAATAACCAAGGGTTTTTTTCAAACCGTTATTGTTTGTAGCATCCATGCCGGTGGAACTTAGATACCTCCATCATTCCACCACAAGGTAATAACTTATTGAAAAATGAGAAGATCCTCCCCATAAAGGATTATTCCATATATTAGTTTCTTATGATTCTCAAATGATCTGCCTATGTCCCCACCAGGAAAGAAAAGAGGGTATACTTCGGTCCCGCTGAGTTTTGCACGGAAAATGGTAATTGCCTCCATCAGTGGCAACAAGAAGAATGCCATTCACTGTGTGACTGAAATTGATGTAACTGAACCCAGGAAACGCATCCGGGAATACTTGGATGAGTCCGGGGTCAGGATATCTTTCACAGCTTACCTGGTAAGGTGCCTTGCCAGGTCCCTTGAAGACCATCCCGGTCTGAATTCCTTTATAAGGGGAAGAAAACTGGTTCTGCTGGATGATCTGACCATCAGTGTTTTGGTTGAACGTGACCTGGGAAAGGAGATGGCCCCTGAGCCAGTTGGTATCAGGGAAGCACAGAATAAGAAATTAAGGCAGATCCATAACGAGATCCGGGAGGCACAGAAAATGGAGGGGGACCAGCTGGGTAATTTATCCGGTTCAACCTGGATCCGTCTTATACCGGCTTTTCTTTTAAAAACTTTTATCATGGTAGCAGACAGAAATATCTCCCTGGCCAAGAAGTATGGGAAAGTTGCAGTAACCGCGGTTGGAATGTTCAGTAAATCAGCTACCTGGTTTATTCCACATGGTACAGCTACAGTCCTTCTCACTGTTGGAGGGATCAGCAAAAAGACCATTGAGACAGGGGAAGGTTTCGTGTCAAAGGAATATCTCAATATCACTGCATCTTTTGATCATGAAATTGTTGACGGGGCTCCGGCCGCCAGGTTTATGAAACAGTTCTCTGAATTAGTTGAAAGTGGGAATCTGCTTATTCCGGAAGAGCTTAACTGAAAAACCCGGTCCCGAAGCAGACTTGATTAATTGGAATTCTGGCCCTATATTGCAGGAAGACTAACCTAAATACAACCGATATGAAATTATATACCGATGACACCCGGAGGGAGTTTTTAAGAAAACTGATCGCCGGGACTTCCATGATGGGAATGGCCCCTGTTCTGGGGAGTCTTCAATCCTGTAACGGGAAAACTACCGGACTGTCAATACCTCAGAGACCATTCGGCAATACTGGTGAAACGGTCGGGATATACAGCCTGGGAGCCCAGGCTACCGTGGAACAGGTGGGTATGAAAGAACAGGCTGTTGAAATTGTGAATCGCTGCATCGACTTGGGCATCAATTATATTGATACCTCAGCGTGGTACGGAATGGACGGTAACAGTAGTGAAGGGGATCACCTGAGAGGAACCAGCGAAAGGCATGTGGGAGAGGTAATGAAGACAAGACGCAGTGAAGTATTCTTGGCAACCAAGACTCACGACCGTACTTA
>CAZIAU010000128.1:0-7476 GCA_964536755.1 uncultured Bacteroides sp.
AGCCACCCTGCCGGTTACAATGAAACAGGTGATCAACGAATTGAAAGTATCCAGGCCCATTGCCAACTTCGTGCTCCCGGTAGGTGTTACGATAAATATGGATGGAACAAGCTGTTATCAGGCTATTGCTGCTGTTTTTATAGCACAGGTCTTCGGGATTGACCTTACCATTTCGCAACAGCTTACGATCGTGCTGACGGCCACACTTGCCTCTATCGGTACTCCTGGAATTCCCAGCGGAAGTATCGTTATGCTTATTATCGTATTGAATTCGGTGGGACTTCCTGTGGAAGGCCTTGCTCTTATACTTGGTGTTGACCGCCCGCTGGATATGCTGCGGACCGTAGTGAATATAACCGGAGATTCAACTGTTTCTTCTATTGTTGCCCGTTCAGAAGGCGAACTTGAATACAACAGTTCAAACTGATTTAAGTATCTCTTTTTCAATTAATAATCTCCTTATTAACCGGAAAATTACCTCATGAGAAGAGTGTAATTACATCCGGCCTTTACATTATCCGGTAAATAAGGCAGCTGTCCGGCCCAAAAACGCAGCAGGGCAGGAGTGGTGTTTGAATTACGCGGACATTGGCTTCGCTTCTAAAGGTTCCTCGCAACAAGCTGCGAGAAGAGTCAATCTCGTACACTGAGAAATATTCCACAACCAGATGTATTAAGCTGGTACAACTTTATCTGAGAACCGGTTCAGGTTATTTAAGATCAATACGAACTGCTGGATTTGGGTGATCAGAACCAGGTCATAAATCATTCTTAAAGAATTTACATATGTTAATATTTAAAACGAGATAACAAATGTAAATAAGCAAAAATCAAAGAATAATTTACATATAACAACAAATACAAGTAAAAATGCTATTTACAAATGTAAACACAAATACTTATACTTTCAGATTGAAAGTACGCTTCTTTATATACCTAATAAACAGTTCATTAAATCAATTACCTAAATTATTAAGGAGCAAATTTAAGCTAAACTCAATAAAATCCTGCTTTCAAACAGTAAAATATGTAATATAAATCATTAAAAACCAGTTATTTGTTAGGATTATCTATTGTATACATATAAATAATATGTAAATATGCTAAAAAGGCCTGAAAATACCATTTTCATCACTCTTCAAAGCTATTACAAAGTAACCTGGATAGTCTGGAATTCAAACGGGACGGCACATATAAGAAAATAAATAATTAACATTATAATTATTAAAAATGCATTGGAGAACATGTAAGTATTACAATAGGTCGTTAAACACTATATAAGCTATTTATATTATAACTTTAGCAAGTTCACAAATGTAAACATCGATAGTTAACATATGGCGACATATATTATGTTACATTTGTAATTGTAAATATTGGTTATGAAAGAGAGACTTGTACAGTTATTGGACCTGGAACAATTAACTCCTTCAAAATTTGCTGATATTATCGGTGTTCAGAGAAGCAGTGTATCACATGTTGTTTCGGGAAGGAACAATCCCAGCTATGATTTTCTTCAAAAGACTTTGAAGGCATTTCCCGGATTGAATGCGGAGTGGCTGATTTTAGGCAAGGGCACAATGTATGAACAGATGGGAAGAGGGGTTACCGGTACGCTGTTTGACTCCGCTGAGGAGCAGATGAAGAGTGAAATCCCTGATGAAGGGTTCACGGGGGATCAAAAATCAGATTTGGAAGCTGGCCCAAGTGAGAAATCGGATCAGCAAAAATTGCCTGAACAGTACGCAAGTTCTGATACTGGAGGTGATAATGATCTTGATGCGTCTCAATCAACTCCGATTTCTGAGTCGCATCCAACAGGTGAGATGGCTCAGAGTGAAAGTAAGAGAATTGTTCAGGTGATGGTTATATATAGTGATGATACCTTCAGGTCTTACACACCCTCACAATAGAAATCTGTGTATATTTGCCCCTAAAACTGGATGTACAGAATCCTGATCAGGCCTCTCCTGTTTCTTCTTCCACCGGAAACAATACACCGTTTGCTTATTGTTTTTCTCAGGATACTCTTTAAGGTACCCGGTATCCGGCCGATGGTTCATGCCAGGTATCATTTGAAAAGCCCACTTCTGGAAACTGAATTTCTCGGGATGAAATTCTCAAACCCTGTGGGGCTTGCAGCCGGTTTTGATAAGAATGCGGAAATATACCGGGAATTTCATGCCTTCGGATTCTCTTTTATTGAGGTCGGAACAGTAACGCCGAAGGGACAGAAAGGAAATCCGAAACCACGTAGTTTCAGGATCCCGGAGGACAGGGGATTGATCAACAGGATGGGATTTAATAACCATGGAGCTGAAGCAACAGCAAGGAATTTAGGCCATAGAAGGCCCAAAGGGCTAATTCTGGGCGGTAATATAGGAAAGAACACATCTACCCCCAATGAGGCTGCTTCAGCCGATTATAAGGCTGTTTTTGAGGCAATTTATGACGGGGTTGATTATCTGGTGGTAAATGTGAGCTGTCCCAACATCACGGATCTTCGTAAACTGCAGGACCAGGAATCACTGGAGGCTGTCCTTGGAAATATCCTTGAAAAGCGCAACGAAAAAGGGGTCAGAAAACCTGTTCTGCTCAAGATTTCACCTGACCTGAACGATCATCAGCTGGATGAAACACTCGAAATAGTCTCCAAACTGAAGATTGACGGAATTGTGGCCACCAATACCACCGTTTCCAGAGAGGGTTTGAAAACACCGGAAAAGAAGATAGAAGCCATTGGAAGCGGAGGTATGAGTGGAAGCCCGATTACCAGGAAGAGTCTTGAAGTTGTCCGCCAGATTCACAATAAAACCTCCGGGTCTGTTCCCATAATCGCGGTGGGTGGTATTATGAGTGTGAAGGATGCAATAAATATGTTAGAAGCAGGAGCCACCCTTATCCAGTTGTATACCGGATTTATATACGAAGGTCCGGGCCTTGTCCGCAGAATTAACCGTGAAATCATCAGAAAAAGGTCAGGGTAAATCTATTATCCGTTCCAGCGTGGGCTTAATTTCGGACGGAAAGGGTGTAAACAGTTCACTATCCCTGTCACTTTCAGCTGTAGATTTTTTTATTGCCGGAGCCACACCCGATATATCTTCCAAGGCTTTTGCAAGCATAGGGTCCTCGAAGCTGCCGAATGGTTTGGCGTTCAGCAAATCATCTTCAATAAGTAAATCTGGCAGAATACCATCAGTAAAATCTGTAAAACCATCAGCATTTGAGAATTTCAGTACAATGGGCTGCATGGCCCAGTTATGCCTCTTCGGATCTTCAGTGTCATCGATGGTTATTGATCCGTAGCATTTGCCGTAAGTTGTGTCACCGATCTGTATCACTTCTGCGTATGGGTATAATCCCACAATCAGTGATTCACTGGCTGAAGCAGTCCCCCTGGTGGTGAGGAAGTAGACTCTTGAAAGATCCAGGTTCAGGTTGCTTCCCGGTAAACGGATCACAAGTTGTTCAGAATTGGGTCCGTCAGGTGCACCATCCTCATCATAGTCATAATCCGGCCAGAAGTCATTGTAGTACTCGTTCCATACCAGTTTGGAATAAACCCTGCTGTGATTCATTGCATCAGCTGGCCCCAGGGTACTGGCAATATAGGCTGAAAGATCGAGGCTTCCTCCCGGATTATACCTGAGATCCATTATCACATCGGTTACATTTTCGGACCTGAAATCATTGAATACGTCATCCAGTGCAGTGCGCCATTCATTGTTCTGGCCTGAAGTAAACTGGGTGTAGACCAGGTAACCGATTTTATATCCTTCATAATTAATAACTTCGCTATGAACGACGGGATTCTGATTAAGCTCAACAGCAGTAATTGTCACCGATATCTGATTGGATGAAAGGTCTGTTCCGGTCCAGCTCCCGAATCCGTAGGTAGCCGTTGTCTGATGGAAAAGATCCCAGTAGTTATCCAGATCGAGAGTTTTCCCATCAATGGTAATAATGATATCACCCCTCTTAATTCCCGCATCTTCGGCAGGAGAACCGGGGGTGACATATTCCACAATATATACTACCTGATCATCCCCGATCAGTCCCGGGTGAGCCGACATTCCTGTTGATAGTTCCACACCGTCGAACATGGCAACCAGGGCATCGTAATCATCCACTATCCATGAATAGCGGTCCTTCTCATAAAGCAGATCATAGAAGTATTTTTCGGGGTCAGGTGCCTTGTCGGGACTGAGGCCGGGTATCTGATCCTCCCAGAGGTACACATCGTGCATGGAGTCGAATATCCAGTGGTTCAGGATCAGAGTTTCCTTTGGCAAATCAGGGCCTTGCGGGTCCGGTTCCCTTTCACACGATATAATGAATAGGAGTAATAATACTGAGACGGTTATAGGAAAGATGGGGTAAACTCTTCTGCTGATATTATCCATTACTTTTTTTTCAAAATTAATACTATCTGAAGTCAGTACTTAAAAGAAACTCATTTAATGTTCCTTTTATTATCGAAAACAGAAAAACAGGGCTTCTGGTTCGCCGTATTCTGACCGGTTTTCACGTTTCAGACCGAATCTTATTGTGTATTTAGTGGGATAACCTGAATACTGTGTTGATATTCTGGAGAAACCGGGTAAATTTGACTGAGGATAGAATTTCTTATAATAGATAGAATTTCTTATAATAGTATGGCAACGAGCTCAAGGAGACTTTTTATTTTGGCTGTTTCACTGGGTATAACTCTTGCCATCCACTGCCAGGACAGGGGAGCCCCTGATCATTCTCAACCGGTATTTTCGGAGAGAAAGGAAGAACGGATGGAGATGGTGAAGAGGGATATAGAGAATTTTCCTTTCCAGCCGGTAAAGGACCCGGGGGTTCTTCAGGCCATGCGGAATGTACCCCGGCATTATTTTGTCCCTGCCAGTTACAGTGATTTAGCTTACCGGAACACTCCTCTTCTGATCGGTCATAATCAGACCATTTCACAGCCTTATATTGTGGCACTCATGACTGAATTACTGGATATCCGTCCGGACCATAAGGTGCTCGAGATAGGCACGGGAAGTGGATACCAGGCAGCTGTTCTGGGTGAATTGTGCAACGATGTTTATTCTATCGAAATTATCCCACCCCTTGGAAGAGAGGCTGCTCTCCGGCTTAAACAATTGTGTTATAATAATATACATATTAAGATCGGTGATGGTTTTGAAGGATGGCCCGAATTCGCTCCGTTTGACCGGATTATTGTCACCTGTGCCCCGGATGATATTCCCAGGCCTCTTATTGATCAGCTTGCTCCCGGGGGACGAATGGTGATTCCCGTGGGGAAGCCTCATCAAATCCAGAATTTGGTGGTCGTTACCAGGGACAGCAAAGGCAAGCTTACACGCACCCAACAGTTGCCTGTCCGGTTTGTCCCCATGACCGGTAAAGCACAGGAGTAATGGATCTGATATCTTTCAATCCTTTTTCAGGCTCTACTTCTTAATCAGTTTTCCAACCATGGTCCTGTCATATATTGAGACCTGATAGAAATAGAAGCTTCCGGGGAGTTGTGTCATATCAACCTTAAGCAGGGAACTGTTCTCCGCGTTGATCTCTTTCAGGAGAATACCTGTAATATCATAGATTTTTAACAGGATATCACCCTCCCTCGAAAATTTAAAATGAACCACATCCACAACCGGTACCGGATAGACTCTTACCAAAAGGGTTCTATTTACTTGAATCCCGGATGGATCCAGAACCTCTATTGAAAACTGCTGCCGGACCTCCCCGTGCCCGTCGCTGACCAGAATAGATATAGCATGGTTACCTGTATCCACCCGGGTCGGGATTCCGCTCAACAGAGCGGTGTCAGCAGCTGTTTCATGAGTAAATGTAAGCCATTGTGGAAGATCGTCCGCTGTAATGGTCAGGTTATCATTCAGATCCACATCCTCAGCCACGATCTGGTAACTGTACTCCTCACCAACCTTAGCTTTGGTGACCGGTTCAGAGATTATGACCGGCAGGTCGTTGATGTTGCGCACGGTCAGAGTGAATTTTTGCGTGATCTCCGCCTGACCATCCGTCACCCCAATAATGACATTGTGTTTACCAACGTGCCTGTTTTCCGGAACTCCGCTAAGCACAAGGGATACAGTATCGAATACAAGCCAGTCGGGTAAAAGTATCGCATGGAAGATCATGCTGTCCCCATCAGGATCGGAAGCCTCCACCAGGTAATGGTACAGGGCATCCTGTGATACCGTCAGTACCGGTTCTGAGATGAATTCCGGGGGATCATTTACATTATTTACAGTCAGCGTGAAGGTCTGCTCATCTTCCACAGTACCGTCAGAGACATGGATAGAGATTTCATGGTCACCAACATTCTCATTACCTGGAATCCCCTTGAGGGTTTGAGTCGAATCCACGAATACCAGCCATGCAGGTTGTTGAATTATGCTTACAGACAGAGAATCATTGTCAGGATCATTGACAGACACTCTGTATATATATTCTTCACCCTGATCGATCTCCTGAATCGGCAGGGAGGTGAAAACCGGTGCATCATTGACATTCTCTATATACAGCATGAAAGATTGTTCCACGTTGTGAAGTCCGTCGTAAGCGTTAATGGTGATCTGGTGATAACCGGTATCTACATTGAGCGGAATTCCGTACACTGATCTGGCAAGCCGGTCAAAGTGTAACCAGGCAGGTCTTTTCAATATGGAGAAGACAAGACTGTCCATATCGGGATCGGAGGCATTGAATTGGTATGTGTATTCCTGATCCTGTATGCCCTCAGTAACAGGTACGGTATTAAATTCGGGAGGAGAGAGGTGATTGCTTCCCATGGCGATAAGTTCGGCAAGACAGATCTCCTGCGAATCTGATAACTGAAGCCGAATATACCTGCCTTTCCTGGCTGCGTTGAAAGTCACCATCGGTTCCGGGTAATACTCCTCATATACGGACCAGACTCCCGGCTGGTTGATAGTGATTTGAAAATCATATGATTGAAAGGGCTCTTCGCTGATAAATACATTAAACCGAGCCATGCGGTCCTTGCAGCAGGCATCCGTCCTGTTCCAGACCTCGATATGGTCAATGTTATATACCTGTTCCAGGTCCACTTCCCACCAGGCATTTAATTCATATGCTGTGTGAGTGACTGATCCTCCCGAGAATGCTCCGTTTGTGCTCCCATCTACTGCCAGGTATGCATAGCCATCATATACCGTCGAGGATTGAGAAGCACTCTTGTGCCATGCCACATTCATGAGCTGACCATCGTCGAATGTCTTAACAGTGGTCTGGTTGGAGTAATCCGATTCCCCGTAATCGTTCAGAGCCTTGATACGGTACTGATAGCTGGTATTTGCCGAGAGCCCGGCATCCACGAACCCGGTGACGTTACTGCTGACCGAAGCCACATAGTGAAAATCACCGCCGGCCTTTCTGCGTTCCACCACGAAACCGGTTTCATCGTCCGACCGGTCTGTCCAAGTCAGC
>CAZIAU010000129.1:0-7460 GCA_964536755.1 uncultured Bacteroides sp.
ACAGTGTTGGGCTGCCAGACCCATCCGTATGGATCGATCCAGAACCAGGACCCGGTAAGCTGGTATATCCAGGTGATCAGTGCGAGCAGTCCGCCTCCAATGACAGCACCCAGGATCCATCCTTTGAGTTTATCAAGCATAAATGTTCTCGCATTTGTCCGGTTGAATCCGTAGCGCTCCTCGATAACAAATGTATCATAGACTGAAAACGGGGTGGTCAGGATATCGCCCGCAAAAGCCATTATTCCGAAGAACAGGAGTACGAAAAGTATATAACTTGACGTAATTCCCGAAAGCTGCCGGTCCAGCCAACCAAAGCCCCCCAGAAAAAATACCAGGAGTATAATGATAAAGCTGAGGGTGCTTGTTACAAACGAGAAGCGGGTATTATCCCGTTTATACAGCTGGCTTCTTTTATATTCTTCCGGATCGAAGATCCCTTCCAGTTCGCCGGGTAATTCCGTTAAGGAGTGCTTCAGATTCAGGGTATCAAGGATCCTCTCCAGAACATATCCGAAGAGCAGTACCCCGATCATAACTATAAATATCGTATTATACATTTTTCCTGATAGTATTACTTCCGGCCATCTGCTTTATCTGACCTGGTTTATCTTATCTGTTCTATCTGACCTGTTTTAAAACTTCTCTGCGGTTCATCAACCTGATATCCAGCTCTTCCCTGTAGTTTTTAATTACCTCAAGAGTATCATAGGCCAGTGCCCTTTCAACCAGAACACTGGCCGAATCCAGGTCATCTTCCAATTCATAAAAAATAGCCATGTTATTGTAGGACTTTGCCACCAGGGTACTGTCCCCGGATTCAATAAGTCTCCTCCAGATACCAAAAGCCTGATCCCAATCACCTCTGTCTGTCATCCTTGAGGCTTCCCTCAAAGAGTCCTCCCTTCCCCTGAACAGGGTCCTGGAAGCATCTGACCATACGGGAACAAGGTAACCTCCGTACTTCATACCACTATTGAAGAAAGCTTCCCTGATCATTTCAGCAAGACCGGGGACAATCTGAAACTGTCCGTTTAAAACATCTGTAAAATATAGTGTATCGACCGTATTGTATATGTCAAAAGGCCTCGGATTCTCGGGCAGATATATTATCCACTTTACCCGGTTTGAGACCTGATAATAGTGTGTCTGCATTGAAGACGGGTCATCATCATAGTAGAAAGAATTCTCATCTAATGCCAGGGTATAAAGTTCAAGACTGATAATAGCATCCGCTCCAAAGGTGCTGCAAATCTCACCTACCTCCCTCCTTGTCAGGATAAGGTCATCGATCATTGCTGTATCGGCTCTCCGTTCACTCATCCACATCGGTGTGTGAAATCTTTCTATCGGAGATTGCTGAAGTGCATTACCCAGTCCGCGAAAGAGGCTTTTACTGATAAGTGTATCCAGCATTACAAGATGTTCCTCTTTCATCCCCTGCCTGTTCTCTTCACTGAAGACTTTGAATGAAACGGGAGCCCTGTTGATCACAAGCAACTGGTTTACATTATCAGGAAAACTTACGTTAGCTGGTTCAAGTACCTCAAAATCAACAACACTGTAGATCCCTGCACATCCGTAAAGCCCAAGACCGATCCCGACAATAATTAAAGAAGTTCTGATCTTTCTAATTTTTCTGTTCAACATACTATGCACCACAACACACTATGCACCACAACACACTATGCACTGATTATACGCTCATTCCCCCACAGACCTGGAGAACCTGGCCGGTCATGTATGAAGAGAGTTCAGAGGCCAGGAACAATGCCACATCGGCCACATCCTCCGGCGTACCGCCCCGCTTCAGAGGAATTGTCTTGATCCACTCCTCTTTTACATTTTCGGGAAGTTTATCCGTCATGTCGGTGATTATGAAACCTGGAGCAATGGCATTACACCTCACATTTCTTGAACCGAGCTCCTTGGCAACCGATTTCGTAAATCCCAGGATCCCGGCTTTAGACGCTGAGTAATTGGCCTGTCCGGCATTTCCGTTTACTCCTACCACAGAGCTCATGTTGATGATTGATCCTGACCTGGCTTTGAGCATGTATTTCTGAACCGCTTTTGTGAAATTAAAGACAGATTTAAGATTTACTTTAATGACCAGGTCCCACATCTGTTCATCCATTCGCATTAACAGTGTATCCCTGGTAATCCCCGCATTATTAACCAGAATATCGATCTTTTCAAAATCGGCTGCCACCTGGTCCGTTACCTGTTGAGCCTGTTCAAAATCACTGGCATCGCTCACATAGCCTTTCCCCTTAATACCCAGATCGTTTAATTCCTTTTCCAGACTGTCCATATTTTCATCCCTGCTGAGATCAGTGAATGCCACATGGGCCCCCTCCCCTGCAAAACGAAGGGCAATCATCCTGCCAATTCCCCTGGCTGCCCCTGTAACAATTGCAACTTTTCCTTTTACTAATTCCATGATAATCTATTTAGAATTTGTTAAGACAATGCAAATAAATATAAAATAACTGATTTATTTAAAAAAGATAGGATTCGAGCTGCGCACTGATCTCTGCTGCCGGGCCCTTTAAAAATAGATCGGTAAGATAACTGGTGAACGCAGACCTCTTTGGATTAATCTCAATAATTTTCGATCCGCTGGATTTTGCAATCGAGGGGATCATCCCCGCAGGCATCACTTCCCCCGTGGTACCGATAATCAGCATAACATCGGCAAGCGTGGCCTCCTCCACCGATCTCCTTGCGGCTTCGGGAGGTATACCCTCCCCGAAAAAGACAAAATCTGGTTTAAGCACAGAATGATCCACTTTACATCTTGGTGGCAAAGTATCCAGGGAAACTTCTTCAATACCGTACCTTACCCCGCAATCTTTGCAGATGAGCCATTTTGAATTACCATGGTACTCAATTACCTCATTGCTCCCGGCCTCCTGGTGCATATTGTCTATATTCTGGGTGATAACACTCCTCAGAATTCCCTCTTTTTCCAGTCTCGCAAGAAGGTTATGGGCATGATTGGGCTTTGCTTCCATAAAAAAATCATAGAAGATTTCAGAAATTACCTTCCATGATCTTTCGGGATGTGATGAAAAATACTCAATTTCCAGGTTTCTGGGATCATACCTGGACCAGATGCCTCCTTCACCCCTGAAAGGCGGTATACCGCTTTCAACAGAGATTCCGGCCCCTGTAAATGCAACCAGGTGTTTCGCATTGGAGATCAGTCCGGCTGCTTCAATAATAGTCCTTTCAGCATCATTCATTTCATGGCACTATGCACTATTCAGCAATTCAGCCATTTTACTGCCTATTTCAGCCGGAGATACAACAACCGAAATTCCGCACTCTTTCATGATCTGCATTTTGGCTTCAGCAGTATCCGCTTTTCCCCCGATAATGGCTCCTGCATGACCCATTCTGCGGCCTTTGGGAGCAGTCTGTCCCGCTATGAAACCGACAACGGGTTTTGTGCCATTTTCCTTGATCCAGTAAGCAGCCTCGGCCTCCATGCCTCCCCCGATCTCCCCTATCATGATTATGCCCCTTGTCTGTTCATCCTCCATTAACAGTTTGATGGCATCAAGAGTCGTGGTACCAATGATGGGATCACCCCCTATGCCGATGCATGTTGACTGTCCCAGACCTGTCCTGGTAATCTGGTCGACCGCTTCATAGGTAAGGGTACCGCTGCGTGAAACAATTCCGATCACTCCTTTCTGATGAATAAAACCCGGCATTATACCTACCTTGGCTTCTCCGGGTGTAATGATCCCCGGACAATTAGGACCGATCAACCGGGTGTCACTACGTTCCAGATAATTTCTTACCCGGATCATATCCGAGGTGGGGATACCTTCAGTAATACAGACCACCAGTGCTATCCCGGCATCGGCAGCTTCCATAATGGCATCGGCCGCAAATGCAGGAGGAACAAAGATCACGGAAGTATCTGCCCCGGTCTGTTCAACTGCCTGCTGAACCGTATCAAAGACTGGTTTCCCAAGGTGCTCACAGCCTCCTTTCCCCGGCGTCACACCTCCTACCAGGTTTGTACCATATTCCATCATTTGCTGGGAATGAAAAGTTCCTTCACTCCCGGTAAAACCCTGTACAATGACCCGGGAACTCTTGGATAATAATACACTCATCGATAATATCGTTTAGGATGTAATAAAAGACAGTCAAAAGTAGACACAAAGAACATGAAAACAAAATTAAATAATTTGTACATTTAGATATGGAAGCGATCCTTTATATTGGTATCTCACAGACCCTCTTTGCAGGCATCCTGATAGCGGTCAAACAACCGCGTATCATGGCCAACCAGATCCTCTCGGCATGGCTCCTGATCATCTGCGTGGAAATGATCATTGTACTGCTCAATGAGACCCTTGTTGAACTTTATCCCATAAAAATATTACCCTATACCTACGGTCCTCTTCTTCTTTTATATGCAAAATGGATGACCACTGAAAAGCCTGTATTCAACCCTCACTACCTCTGGCATTTTTCACCCTTTTTTATATTCCTTATCGCCTCACTGGTTTTTATCGATGAACCGGTAATGAGTGGCACACACGGCTTCCTGGTGACAGACCGTTTTGTTCCTTTTCGAATTATATATGCGATTACCTTCTTTGTTTCCATTACAGCATATTCCGTAGCCACATTTGTGGTGATCCATCGCCATCAGAAAAGACTTAAAACGCTAGTGAGCTACTCTTCGGGAAAAATCACCCTCCGGTGGTTGCTGGGCCTGTCCATCACATTCTATACAGGATACGTGATCATGTTTATATTCGGAGGAGTGGACATCCTGACCGGATTCATGCCTTTTGATCCGTATGAGATCTCCTTCATAGGCCTTACCATACTTACTTTCCTTTTCGGTGTTTTCGGATTTCATCAGCCCTCCATTTTCGAAGAAGTGGTAAAGTTCAGGAAGAAAGAAACAGAAGATACGGAAGAAAACGGATCCAAAAAATACCAGCGATCGGGACTGAAGCAAAAAGATGTGGCAAAATATATCAGGATGATCGAAAATCATATGGAGAAAGAAAAGCCATATCTGGAGCGTGAATTAACAATCTATGATCTGTCGGACCAGCTGGATATCCCCAGGCATTTCATTTCGGAGGTGATCAATGAACACATGGGAAAAAACTTTTATAACCTGGTAAATGATTACCGTGTGGATGAAGTGAAGCAGCGTATGGAGGATCCCAGGTTCAGGCATCTCACCATACTTGCCATCGCCTATGATTCGGGCTTTAATTCAAAATCCAGTTTCAATACTATTTTCAAAGAGAAGACCGGTATGACACCCAGCGAGTACATGAAGGAGGTCAATGCCAGAAATTCCTGATTGATTTCCCGAGAACTGACCTCAGGATACGCAGGTTGAAATCCCGGTATGGCGGATACTTCAGGAAAAGATCGAACCAGTATGGTTTATTGAGGATGGTTTTATGGTGACTGAATGCCTCGAAACCGGCTCTGCCGTGATAGCTCCCCATGCCGGAATCCCCCAATCCCCCGAAGGGTGTGTTCATATTGATAAATAAAAGGACCACATCATTGATCATTAATCCCCCCGATGGTATTTCCCTGGCTATTTCTTTAGCTTTCCTTACATTCCGGGTAAAAATATAAATAACCAACGGAGAAGGTTCTCTCTTGAGCGAATCCACCAGTTTGTCAATGTCGGTAAAGCTGATGATGGGCATGACCGGTCCGAACACCTCTTCCTGCAGGATCGGGTCTCCCGGCCTGACACCATCCAGCACGGTTGGCTCAATATAGAGATCATCCCGGTCAGAATCCCCACCAGCCACAACTTTCCCCGGATCAATAAGTGCTTTCACCCTTTCAAAATGCATCTCGTTGATCATACGGGGCAGTGCCTTGCACTGACGGGGATCCTCTCCGTATATATTTGTGATAGACTTCCTGATCTCCCGGATAAGATCTTCTTTTATTTTCTCGTGTACATATATATGATCAGGTGAAACACAAGAAGTTCCGTTATTATGAAACTTGCCCCATGTAAGCCTTTTGGCTGTCATCTTCAGATAGCAGTCAGGCATAATTATAGCCGGATTCCTGCCCCCCAGTTCCAGGGTTACAGGAGTGAGTTGCTCTGCCGCTGCTTTCATTACGATCCTTCCGACCCGTGTACTACCGGTGAAAAATATTTTATCGAACTTCTCTTTTAACAATTCAGTGGTTTCATTCACTCCGCCTTCATGGACATAGAACAGTTCCCTGGGAAAATTTGAATTGATCAGTTCAGCAAGGGCATGTGATGAATGCGAGGCAACCTCACTTGGCTTCAGGATCACCGTATTCCCTGCAGCAATGGAAGAGACAACGGGAACCAGGGAGAGCATATAGGGGTAGTTCCACGGACCTATTACCAGGGAAACCCCGTAAGGTACCGGAACCGTCCTTGAACTGGCCGGAAAATTGACCAGGTTGGTCCTGAAGTGGGTTGGACGGCTCCATATGCCAAGATTCCGGATGGCCCGGTTGATCTCCCCGTAAGGAATACTCAATTCATTTTCAACGGTCAGGTAAAAGGATTTCTTGAAGTCTCTGTAAATGGCATCGCCAAGCAATTCTTCATTCTCCAGTAACAGGTCATGAAGCCTTCTCAGCGTCTGTTTCCGTGTAGAAATCGCCATGGTCTTCCCGGCCAGGAAATAATTACGCTGGGATTCGATCAATTCTTTCATGGCCCCAAAAATAGTAATTATTCAATCAAAAGGTTCAGTCCCACAAGTCTGAACCTCTAATTGGTTTCTTTTATGTACAGACCGCTAAATTCGGACGATGCACGGACAATATGATCTTATTTTAGAGCGAATTGAATTGAAATATATGAAGTGCATATTGAAAGTTGGATGGTTGATGCTGGTCTTGATGTTAAATGTGTTTCCTTCTTTCGCACAAAACCTGTTTGAATCCTCCCAATCCGGAAATCATGAGAATTTAGTTAGCAGCTATCTTTCCCTGGGAGGATTCATCAGGTCTGTAACCTATATAGGCAGAACTCCCGAAGAAGACAAACCATATTTGCAGAGTGCATATGGAGAGGCAGGATTATTATTGAATGCAAATGTAAGCAGATGGGCCCGTGCCAAGGCTGATATCCGCTTCAGAACGGGCAGTGAGTACCGGGAAACAATCTCTCAGCTAAACATCAGGGAGGCATACGTGGACCTGACAGCCGGTCCCACAGGTTTCAGGGCAGGAAAACTGATCACATCATGGGGAAAATCAACGGTATTCAATCCCGTTGAAAAGATAACACCTCTTGATCCCACTGTCAGATCTCCGGAGGAAGATGACATGAAACTGGGAGCCTGGGCAGTGCAGGGACGGATCAACCTGGGACAATCCATGAAGATGACTGCCACATGGAAACCCGTTTATCAGTCCAGTGTATTATTGATCGATCCCGTACCCATGCCCGG
>CAZIAU010000130.1:0-3667 GCA_964536755.1 uncultured Bacteroides sp.
GGAAAGCCAATATAGGAATAACTATATTCTTCACGAAGTAATCTTATTGCCGGTGAATATTCATTTGGATGATCAATGAAATACTTATTCTCCTCATAATATATTCCACTACCTAATGATAATTTATTAGTCAGAGAATACATAAATTCTCCACCTGCTTTATAGCTTCCATTATTGTTGTAGGAATCAAGATTAAAGAAAGGATAGATTATATTATCATAGTATGCTATGACTTGTAGTTCTTTCTCTATTTGTGCAGAAATATCTAAGCCAAAAAGTAAAAATGAACAAACCAGGATGTATTTATTACATATCATATTCACCTTAGATTAAACAAAAGATGGAGTCAACACTAACCATCTATTGAGGTGCCGAAATTATTTTGAAAATAAAGTTAATTTGAACCTGTTAGTTCCTGTTCAATAATCTCATATTCTCTTGCGGTGACTAATCTATCATCATCATATGCTTGATAACTAGAGTAAAGCTCATCATACCATTCTGGTGTATGCCATGATTCTTCACCCTGAGGATAATAGCCAACCGATATCCAATTATCAATATTATCCCGATAATTCAGTTGTGCAGATTCTCCAGTGTCAAAAGCTCCGTTTTCAAAGCTCCCATTTTGAAGCTTATTCTGAGTCAGGACCAAAGGAGAAATAGTGAAAAATACTAGGATACATGCTATTCTTGATTTCATTTCTTTATAGATTTGTTTTCATGCTTAAATAAATTATAGAAGAGCTGTTGAAATCTATTTCATAAGATGCTCTTACCCATAGCGGTATTTTTGAATTTTGAGTAATCATATACTCTGCAAATGCAATGGGGTAAACAATCCTGTCTGCTAGCGATCGTGGAAAATGTGCAAAGGAAAATCCTTTTGAATGCAGGCTTCCATCGGAATAAGTTTTACGGATATTAAATTCAAGCAAGGTTACTTTTATTCCACCACCTATTCCAAATCTTTTTAAGTTATAAGATAGGTCTATGGGTATTTCTATATTGTGCGACAGATTATGCTCAATGTTATATCCTGGAACAGGTCCTAAAACGAAAATAGAATCTCCATATAATCTTAGAAAGGTTTTACGCAGGTTCCATTCCAATCCGAAGCTAAGTTTTAGATTGTTTATAATCTTTACAGACAAATCGGTTCCGGAATGAAATGAGAAATTTGGAAGAAATCTGATACTATCATTGTAGGGATATGTTGGATCGATTAGTTGTGGATCTATTATTCTTATACCAGATCCATGAATAAACTTCTGTTGAATTCCTGCATAGACAAGATAGTCTAACGTTCTATCTTTCTGCCCAATGACCTCTGTGCAATCTACAATTAGGATTAAAGACAACAATCCGATTATAAGGCTTCTAATTAACATATTTAATTCTATTTAAGCATACTATTGTCAACATCTAGAACGTATTATTTCCATATCTTTTGATTTAGTTTGATTATTAATCTTGATTACTAATTTGAAGGTATATTGTAATATGGCCCTTGATAAGTACTGTATATCTGATCATCTGGTCAACAACATCCTCATTGTCGCAACTTCTGCTCCGTCAGCAATCATAGTGTACATGTACATTCCAGAATCTAATTCCCCACCTTTGATAACAACTTCTCCACTACCTTCAGGATGCAATTCATAATTTTTTAGTTGCTTGCCGCTCATATCGTATATGAAGATATTAGCAGTCCCCACATTATCATTGACAAAATATTTTATGGTTGTTTCTTCATTGAAGGGATTTGGTGAATTCTGGAAAAGGGTATTTGCGGTGTTATCCTGTTGAAGATCCTCAACGGAAGTAGATAAAATGTCTTTTATTTCCGGCACTTCGTTCACAAGCTCGGAAATCTGATTTTGCAGTTCAAGGATCTCTTGCTGCTGATCCTTCATCGCTTCAACCAGGATTGGGATCACGCCCAAATAATCAACGCTATACTCATCTACCTCTTTATCATATTTAACTAATTCAGGAACGACCTCAAGCAATTCTTGTGCAATGAATCCTATTCTATCTTTATTGAGGGATTCAACTTCAGCTTTTTTGCTTTCACTCCAAGCAGGCTTATCGGGAGTAATAAAGTCAAATTGTACCCCTCGTATATTCATTATCTTATCTAATGGGCTATTCAATTCTCTTATATTCTCCTTGAGTCTTAAATCGGATGTTACCTGAGAACCGTTTTGATAAATATAAGCACCTGTAAATATTCATCATCAGTATAGGGTTGAAAACTAATAGGAAGCCTGTCAATCGTTTATAAATGTATAACCCAATGATACTTGAAACAAGAAAGAAAAATCAGCGTTTCCACCTAATGAGGTAATACTTCTGAATTTTGGACTTAGTGTAAGAAAGTAACTTCTATTGAAAAAGTATTGATATACTGCTGCAACATTAAAGTAGGCTGCATATTCATATGAAGAGTATTTGTCCAAACCGCTTTCTATTATCCCATCGCTATAAAATTGATCAATGGAAGCGTGCAATAGTCTTTGCAACTCAAATCCTGGACTAACTCCAAATGTATGTGATTCCAATTGAATGATATCAAAACCAAAAGTTAGTGGGATTCCAATGTGAGAATATTCGAATTCCTCCTTCGTTAGTTTTATAGTCGGTGTATCCCTACCAGAATATTGTTTATAATACTTTCTTGACTCATAACCAATCCCAGTTGTGACAGATACTCGTCTGCTGATATGGTATCCTATTGTGCTTCCAAATCTATAGCTAAATGAGTTCTTGTATGTAGTAGAACCAAAGAATGGGAAGACGACTTGTTCGTAATATAATTGGACTTGTACACTTTGGTCTTGTGCATTTTCAGACCTTGTCAAAACTATGAGAAGTACTATTGTTATAAGGGCTGATTTAAGATTCATTTTAACACTTATATGTTCTGATATTTAAATTATCTAAATAAAAACTAACAAGACAAAAATCATATTGTTTGTCATTTTATTACACCATGCAATCACAAACCAAAGTTCTTTTTACGGATCAATTTTCATGGAAAATATTGCACCCGTTTCAACTTTAAAATTTGAATCGAGAGTAATACCATCTACGGCCACAAGATTTAAAAACTCACCATCAGCTATAGTTATAGAAGAGCATGTTGGACCTCCGACGGTAATTTCTTGACCTGCTACAGTAGATCCCAAGATATCTGAGCTTGAGCAAATTTCAACAGAACCATTGGAATCAATTTGTTGGTATACCCTTATCCACTCAATCTCCATATCAACTGGAAAATCTGCGGGTGAGTCATCAAGAACTCCAAATCCAGTTATTATCCACATTGGAATATCATCTTTTGGATAAATGAGATCCCTGAACCAATTTTGGTTTGTTATTGAACCGCAAAGCTCTTTCTCAACGCCATTAGTGTTATAAAACCTAGTTCTTTGGAGAACTATATTATTATCAATTCTCCAAATGAGTCTGTGTTCATTCCATTCGACAGAATAGGTATGCAGAGCTTGTGAAAAATTAGTTGCATATAATTGAGAAATAGTGCATGTAGAGTCATGGTCATCGTTAATACAGTTCATTTTCCGATGATAAGAGAAGAAAGGTCTTCGGCTTGCTAAACTAGGTAAATCACTTTCACTTAAAAACTCAAACACATCAATTTCTT
>CAZIAU010000130.1:3677-7415 GCA_964536755.1 uncultured Bacteroides sp.
AATCTTCTCTTGAAGGAATTTGACATCTTATTTCAAACTTGCCGTGAATAAATTGCTGTCTAGAAAAGATCATGCCTGAGGTGTAATCAAACCATCTTCCATTTTCTCCATCATATTCATCATTGCAAACTAAGTCATAGTCAGTGGGCTTATCGTCTAATATCAAACCAAAAATAGTTTCTTCATCGGCTGTAAGAGTCAATTTCCCATTACTAATATCCATATTATCACCATCTGTATAATATGTTGCTTCATTAGCGCAATATAAACTTCGCCCCCAAGGATAATCATTACGCCAAATACTAGTATCGAGAGAGGTTCCATTGAATTCTTCCTCGAAAACCAAAACCCAATCATCGTATGTTTCACAAGAGTAATAATCATTATAGTACTCCATCGTATAAAGACAGGGGCTATAGACTTGGATCTGTGCATAAGTAGAAAACATGATTCCTACAAGGGCAATTATTGCTATGCTTTTCATTATCTTTTTTTATTTTATTAAATCAGATCATTAGGTCAACAGCATCCTCATCGTCCTAACCTCCACTCCGTCAGCGATCATAGTGTACATACATTCCAGAATCTAATTCCCCACCTTTAATGATAACCTAGCCACTACCTCCAGGATGTAGTTCATAGTTTTTCAGTTGCTTGCCGCTCATATCGTATATGAAGATATTAGTTGTTCCCTCAATCTTCCGAACAAGGTTTTATCATTGCCTTAACCACGGTACCTTGTTCAATAATTGTACCTGGTAAAAAAGCTATACTGTCACCTGCCTGGAGTATATGACTATCAACTGAACTTTGAGAATATTTTTAAATTTCTAAGGAAATAGCACTAATTGAGTGCCAATTTCGGCCTCAAAAGGGCCATTAATAGCAATGCTCCCAACGTTTTCAATAGTTAAAACTGCACCATCAGTTACAGCTACATCTTCCATTTCTACATTAATACAGTTACTAATTGTTATATCTGAAGAGTAAACTGTATTTTCAATTGTGTGATTACAGACTGCTGCTTGTACTGATGCTCCTGCATCAACTAGTCCATATCCAACATAATTATTCCAAGAACCATTTGATCGCCCTGGCTCAGTACCATAGGAATATCCTCCAACCTTTTGAGCGGTAGATTCTAATATGTCAGCGACCTCTTGATAAGTAAGTCCACTATTTGCTGATAACACAAGTGCAGCAACTCCTGATACATGTGGTGCCGAACATGAAGTACCATTAAACATTGCAGTATACTCAGTTTTAATATAATCTCCAGAGAGTATATCTCCACCGTAAATAATATGAAGTGGCATGGAAGAATTATATCCATTATTACTTCCTTCCCTATCAATAGTAGCCATTAGAACTCCTGGAGCTACTAAGTCAACATCATCTCCATAGTTGCTCCCCCACATGTATTCTGTATCACATGATTGATAATCTTTTTCAGTCTTTTTTCCACATTGGTTAATCGCTCCAACAGCTAGGATCTCCGGAGTATAATTTGCTGGATATCGGACTTCATCTTCATCATAATTGCCTGTGCTAAATACTACTACACATCCTAGCCCTCCACGGCCATTATCAATCGCATTGTCAATGGCATTATTGATATAAACAGAATTAGTGGGTAAGATCCATGAACAATTAATTACTGCAGCCCCATTATCGACAGCATATTCAAAACCATCAGCTAATTGTTGAAGAGTAGCAGTTGATTGAAGATCTGTCATACCATTACTAATTGCCATCAATAGAGTATTAGGAGCGATGCCCGCTATTCCAATATTATTGTCTTTATCACCACAAATGATTCCTGATACAGGCATACCATGAGGTCCATATATACCATTTGGAGAAGTTTGGGTTTCTGTATCATAGCTATAGGGCGACAAACTTGTTAAATCCGGATGGTCTCTATCAATACCATGATCAATAACTGCAACAGTTATATTGGGATCTCCTTCAGTTATGTCCCAAGCATCGAAAATATTCATATCAATGCCAGATGTGCCACCATATTGGCCGAAATTATAAAGGCCCCACTGATCACCAAAAAACTCATCATTAGGACTATTTTGTAAAGTTTGCTCTGCCATAAAATCTGGTTCCGCGGCTGCAAATAATCCAGTTTCATAGAAATAGTTTGACATTTGCAAAGAGTTACCCTTACTTATTTTTGAACAGGAAAGTGTATACCACAAAGGCAAAGATTTGTCATGATTCACAACTTCCACATTTGATTCAGTTGCAAGTTTCTGTAAAATCGGATAATCCTTTTCCTTTTTTAGTTTCACATAGAATAAATGCGATATTCCAACTCTATCTCCTTTTTTTGTCTCAAAAAAAGGTGAATTGTAAAAGACTTCACCAATTATATCTGGATTAATTAAATCAGATTTTTGCTTCTCTACAATCGCCCAGTAATATTGAATTGGTTGTGATGAAACCTCATTCATTATAACACTTTCTTTTACTAGGCGTAAAACTTCAACCGGACACTGGTCTTTCAATAGATCTTTAATTGCAGTTTCAGACAGATCCTCTTCTAATAGAATAAATTCTCGATCATTTATGTGCATCAAGTATATTTTTTGATCACCATACCAATAATAAGTACTATCCTGTGCTATAATAGAATTGAGAAGAAGATTTCCAATGAGAAATAAAAAAAGATATTTCATTTACTTAGTCGTTTAAGAATTGTATCCATTTCTTCAGGTACTGCAGAAGTCATAAAACCAACAATTATGAGAGTATCCTTTCCAGTTCTCTTAATTGGGTATCTTTCATCCATCAATTCAGTTTTTATCTGAATCGTATTATCATGATATAATTTATACTCGTATGTATGAGTAACATCATCTATCAGGTTATGAAAAAGTAATGTTTGATCATCGATGAATTCGAATATTGTGCATGAATCACATTGGGCTATTACTAACCATTTACCAATGAGGTCATTATAGTCAATTTGAGACCGTTCACAGGAAAATAGTATTCCAATAAACACTATGAATGAGGTTAAAATAATTCTCATGTTTACTTATTTTTCTGTTAACACCATTTGTTTTGTCCCTACTAACTGTCCATCAGTAATAAGAGAATACATATACATACCTGCATCTAATTCTCCACCATTAATAATGACCTCTCCATTAATTTTATGATGCAAATCATAGCTTTTTAGTTGCTTACCTGTCATATCATAGATATAGAGCAAAGCAGAGCTCACGTCATCATTCAGATTATACTTAATTATCGTTTCTTCAGTAAAAGGATTTGGTGAATTCTGGAAGAGGGTATTTGCGGTGTTATCCTCTTGAAGGTCCTCAACGGAAGTAGATAAAATGCTTTTTATTTCCGGTACTTCGTTCACAAGTGCAGATATTTGATTTTGCAGTTCAAGGATCTCTCGCTGTTGCTCCTTCATCGCTTCAACCAGGATTGGGATCATCCCAGTATAATTGACACTGTATATGTCATTCATTTCGTCATAGTCAACTAATTCCGGGTAGACTTCGTTTAACTCCTGAGCAATGAATCCAATTCTATCTTTGGCCATTTCTTCAATTTCATTTATTTTGCTTTCCTCCCAGTCTGGATTTGGAGTATAAATACGATCGTATTTAATACCACGAACATTCATGATTTTATCAAGCGGATTATCCAAAATTCTGATATTCTCTTTCAATCTTCCATCAGAATATTCGTAATATTCCTCAGCTTCAACAT
>CAZIAU010000131.1:0-7408 GCA_964536755.1 uncultured Bacteroides sp.
TCCCGGGCACTTCAGATCCGCCTGTGCCTCAGGTAGAAATTTGTCAGCCTTATGCCGAAAAGGAAGTGCCGTAGCACCGTCGGGATAAACCCGTAGAAGCTGGTCATTATCCTGAACCGCTCCTTCAGTCCCTTTTTGATATTGTTACGGGATATGCCACCCTCCAGGAATTTAGAGATAACCGTATGTGAATTATGAATTTCAGGTGCATTCTTTGCAGCCCGGATCACCCAGTCAATATCCGCCGAGATTTTAAACTCCAGGTTATAGAACGGGGATATCTCCCTTTTCACCAGAACAGACTGGTGGCAAACCACCATCCCCTGGCGAAAAGATTTCCAGTTTAGATTCCGGGGAGGCTTTAATCTTCTGTCACCGATTTCGTTCTGATCCTCATCGATGATCATCGTACCCCCGTAAATGATATCCGGCAGCCCTTTTAGTCTGGTTACTATGTTTTCCACCGTATCCTTATCATACACCTGGTCCCCCGAATTCAAAAACCAGACGTAATCTCCCGTTGCAATCCTCAATCCTTTATTCATGGCATCATAGAGACCTTCGTCCGGTTCACTGATCAAAATTACACGATTCCCGTATTTTGATACAACATCCAATGTTCCATCACTTGAATTCCCATCAACTATTATATGTTCGATATTTCCGTATGACTGCCCGGCCACGCTCAGAATCGTATTTTCAATATGATCCCGGTCATTGAACACCACTGTGATTATTGATATTTTTGGTTGCCGGTCCATTTATACTTGCCCTAATATTTTCCGGTATAGCTCAACATGCATTTCTGTGGATCTCTCCCGCGAAAACCGTTTTACAGCGATGCTCCTGGTAGCGGATGAAAGAGTATCATAATAATCCAATGCCAGGACCCACTTCATTCCCTCTGCAAGATCTTTACCTGAGAGGTATTGGGCCAGGTATCCGTTTTTCATATGATCTATCATTTCAGTGATGCCCCCCGTATTGAATCCAACGACAGGCGTTCCGCATAACATCGATTCGACAATGGTATTTGGCAGGTTATCCTGCAGGGAAGGAATGGAAAACAGGTGTGCTGCACTGTATATATCCACGATTCTCTTCAAGGAACCGGTAAATGGGATGGTGTGCGTTACGAATGGAAAAAGTCCGGCCACATCAACTTTTAATTTCCCGAAAACTATGATCTCAACGTTATGATCACCTTCAATATCCTTATTCAACAGTTCAATGGCCTCCACAAAATAATCAAATCCTTTCAGCATATTACCCACGTTGGCCGCCCCGAAAAGGATATACTTTTTGCCGGGATCAAGTTCCAGGTTCCTGCATGCCGATTCCCTGTCAACCGGCCTGAACAGTGTCTGATCCACAGGATTTGCAATGGTGTAAACCTCGCAATGTTTAAGCAGAGAACTTGAACGTGTACATCCAGCTAACCAGTTGCTTGGAGTTATAATGGTAAATTTTTGATTACTGAATATCTGTTCCTTCTTCTTCCAGATCCTGTGCGACAGATCCTGCTCATGAGGGTTCTTCAGATAGGGACAATCGCCACACATGTTTTTATACCCTTCACAATCAAGAGCATAGTGGCAGCCGCCCGTGAATGCCCACATATCATGAAGGGTCCACACCACCGGCTTACCGGAATTCAAGATTCTCCTAACCGACCGTAAGGAAAGAAATCCCCCGTTGATCCAGTGAAGGTGTACAATGTCGGCTTCTTTAAAAGACCGGTGTCTTTCTATGCGTTCCCCGGTATTGGCCAGGGAAAACAGGAACCTGATATTGTTTGCTTTTTCGTACCGAAGAAACACCAGTCTTTCAATGATGAAACGGAAAAAGTTGATCCATCTTTTAAAGACCGACCCGGTCGTATCGTATATCAGTTCCTTTTTGTTCGCTCCTTCCTGTACCAGCATGCCTGCCTCCACAGAATGATCCCTCAGGGTTTCCTTCAGCCTGTAGGTGGCAATGGCCGCCCCACCTGTCCTGGCATATTTGCTGATGAGCAGTACCTTCATATACCCTGTTGCTTAATGAATGAAATTTCCTCTCCGGACGATGACACATTAAAAATTCTGTAACCGGCGTCATTCAGCCAGGCAATGGCTTTTCTCGTTTTTGTCACTCCGAGGTGTTCAAAACGATGGTGAAATTCAATCAACACCTGGTAAACTGGAACAGGCGCTGCAATAATATCCTCAATAACTTCATATTCTGCACCTTCAATATCCATTTTCAGAATATCAATCCGGTTATGGCCCAGCTGTTCAAGTATTGTGGGAAGCCGGTGTACAGGTAACCGATGTGTCTTCTCCAATGGACCGATGTAATTGTCCTGATCTGTGATACGAAGGGATTTCATTGCCGGATCGGAAGGCTCAGCAAAAGATATCACTCCATCTTCACCGGCCAGTCCAAAAGGATAGAAGTGAAATCCTTCAGGCAGAGTTTGCCTTTTCAGCCATTCCCGGGAGACCGGAGAGGGATCAAAAGCATGTACTTCCAGTTCAAAATGTTCCATAAGCAACAGGTCAAAGGAGATATCCTCTCCTACACCAAAGGAATAGATGACACTTTCACCATTGAGGTTATCAGGGCAAAAAGTCCATTCAGCATACCTGTTACCAAAGGATATACGGTTAACTTTTACCTGTTTTGACTGGTAAAGATCACGGCCCAACAACACCTTTCTAATTCGTAATAACCTGTTTATAGAACTATTCATATTTAGTAACGGTTCAGCCATCTGTACCTGCGGGCGTTGCTTCCCAGTTTCACTGAAAGGCTTATTTCATGAGTGCCATAATTGAACCGTGCAAGCTCGGAAAGTGATAGGTCAAACGAGTAGCCGAAATAGATCCTATCTACTCTTATTCCCAAAAGTGCAATAATGCTGTTGTTGGTACGGTATGATATACCTCCCCAGTAAAGATCTGAAAAATATAATTTAAGGGACAAATCGCCCTGGGGGTTCCAGTTTTCGGTGGTCTTCAGCAAAACACCTGGTTCCAATTCTAGGTCCTGAGTAAGCGGAAAACGATAACCACCCATTAACCAGTAGTGCCTGAAGGTTTTAAAATCGGGCAACTCATTGGAACCGATAAGCACAGAGGTCTGCAGCAGATTGCTGACCGAAAAGCCCACGAAATATTTGAAACTCCGGAACATGACTCCGAAATCTGCATCGGGACTATAGGCCACGCTTGAGAAATTGCCGTTCAGGACCGGATCGCCGGCTACCCCAAATGAAAGACTTTCAGTATAAATCCTGTACTGGAAAGCTTTTACAGCCAGTCCGAAGGATAGCTGCTGATTATTCATAAAGATATGGTATGCGTAAGTAAAGGATACGCCGGTACGAGCCACATTGGCATTCACGTCATTTACAATATATGCTCCCAGTCCGACCCTCCCTTTACTGCTGGGAATAAGCATGTTTTTATCCCTGATGGGATTATTGACGATCTTGTATGAACGCTTTAACATACGGGTATGCCAGGATGCTGAATAAGTTTGAGGAGCTTCTTTAAATCCCAGCCATTGTTGACGTGCTGTAGTATTAAAAGAGGTATAGCCATCATGTCCCGCCATGGCCGGATTAATCATCAGGCCGTTCAGGATATACTGGGAATATATGGGCAATTGCTGTGCCTTCAGCTGACCGAACCACAGCAACGGAACCTGGAACAATATATATAACCATATTCTTTTCACCGGTTCATTCTTACGCTATTACCTCACAATGGTTACATTACCCGTAATGGGAGGATCCCCGTTGTTCAGGTCAATTATATAGTGATACGAATCGATGGGCAGTTCACGTCCGTAGAATGACCCGTCCCATTGGTCATCTGCTGCATTTTCAGTAAAAAATACCAGGCTGCCCCACCTGTCAAATATTCTCAGTTCCACATTCGGGTAGAGTTCTATTCCTTCGATAATCCAGAGATCGTTGATGCCGTCCCCGTTGGGTGACATGGCATTGGGGATTACAAGACAGGACTGATATGTGATGTCCACAAAAGCCGTATCTACAGTAACGCAGTTATTTGCATCAGTCACCGTGGCCACATAATCACCCCAGTACAGATCATTGAAATAATCTTCGTTGTCGGGCAGTCCCCTGTCCCAGCTGATGAAATACGGGAAGGTCCCTCCGTCCACGTAAAGGTTAAGCTGACCGTCGGGCTTATCCTTGCAGAAAGCATTTTCCGTTTCAAATCCAAGCACCAGTGAATCGGGATGGAACAGCTCAGCATCCGTTTCAACATAACAATCATTCAGATCCTCGATTCGTATATGATAAGCCCCCTGTGGCAGGTTTTCAATGTACGGACCGTACAACATGTTATTTACCCACACATCATAATCATCGAGTGCATAAACGGTCCCTCCCGTTACCAGCAATTCGATCCGCCCCGTTGAATCATTGTAGCATAAAGGATCCTGCAACTGCATGGAATAATCGATGGGCCCCGGTTCAATTACCTCCACCTGGGCGCTGTCTATACATTCGTAGTAATCGCTTACTATCACTTTATAGGTGCCTGCCGGAATATCCCTGAGGATACTGTCCCTTGTAACAGTACCGTCGCTCCATTCATATTCATATGGAGGTTTCCCACCCTCCGGGATCGTTGCAATAGTCCCATCCGAAAAACCATAACATGAGATGGGTACCCCATTGTAATCACTGCTAAGGATCAGATCCACATCAAAACGATCCGCTTCGAACACCTCCACACTGTCAATAAGCACACATGCATTCTGATCGGTGATGGTTACGATATAGACACCCGCGTAAAGATCCTGTATACTGTCCTCGGTCTGATTGTTGTTCCATAAATACTCCAGATCAGGCACTCCCCCTGAAGCAGCCAGGTAGATCTTCCCGGTGGCAGTATTTGCACAGAACGCACTGTCAGCTGAGAGGTGGTCAACAACAATCGGAGGTGGTTCATCCAGGATAAAGGTCCAGCTGGAGTCACATCCGTTGATATCGGTCACATCGAGGGTATATGTACCGGCCCCGATTCCATCCTGGTCCATTGAATCGGGATCCCAGGCCGATCCGTCAGAGGATGACCAGAGATAGGTATTCTGAGTGGAATCCGCACCACCTAATGGTGTCAGGTAGATTCCTCCCGATGAATCCCCGAAACAGGCGACTTCATACCCGTTGTACATTCTTATTGTGTAATCAATGTCCAGCGGATTGGGTTCAATAAGTGTGAATGAAGTATCCAGTATGCATTCAATGCTGTCCGTAATGGTAAGGTTATAGGTTCCCGCAACCAGTCCGGATTGTATACTCTGACCGGGATCGGTAAGGGTCATCTGTTCCGAACTCCAGGCGTAGGAGTGGGAAAGTACCCCCCCGCCCGAGCTTATCCCCAGGTAACCGTCACTGAGTCCATTACAGGTAATGTTCCAGCCGTTCAGCATATAGATTGAATCCAGCTGCATGACCATTTTCGATGGCTGAATCAGTGTGAAGTCGGCCGTATTGGTACAACCGAAAGAATCCACCACCACCACCGTGTAGGTACCAGGCCCAAGATCACTTTCAATCTGTATGCTGTCACCCACATTAAGATCGGGATCGGGATCGGGATCAGGACCTGACCATGTGAACTTATTGGGCAGGTACTCCGTATGGCCACCGGTCAGGTCTATTTCAATGTTCCCGTCATCCGCCCCGAAACAACTGATATCAACCGTATCGTGATAAGCACGCGGATTTTCCCAACTGATGGAAATCGGATCAGGTTCGATTAAAGTGACCGTGTCGGGGGGATAATTATAGCACCTTTCATCATCAAAGGCTATGAGTTCATAGGTGCCGGCCCGTAATGATGGAATATCAATTTCTTCATTCACTTCCAGATCGTCACCAACTTGAATTGTATCACCCAGATTATAGTCAATGAGATTCAGCTCATAGGGGGGAAATCCCCCTGATATACCTGATACATTAATGAAGCCTGTATTATCTCCATTACAGGTGATGTTGTAATCGCCAAATTTGCTTTCCAGTAAGGTAATGTTAATCTCTTCTGCCGATGGCAATAAATATGAAGTATCTTTTTGGCAAAAGTTGGTGTCTTGTACCGTTAAATAATAGTATCCTCCAATATCTTCTGTGATGTCCTCATTTGTATAAGGTTCATCATGTCGAAAAGGTCTTAGCCAGGAATAACTGTAACCTACTGTGCCGCCTGAGACGGTTATATCAATGGCTCCATCCGCTCGGTCTTGCATCTCATTAACACAAGATACTTTTGTAATGGAATCGGTAATTTCGATGTCCGGCGGTTGCATGATTGGAATGCTATCAGAATAATAGTAGCATCCTATGACATCCTCCAGATAATACCAATAAGTACCTACACCAAGTCCGTACTGTATAGAATCACCATCATTAAGCCTGCCAGCCGTACCATCCTGTGTATCCCAGTCAAAAACTCTATAATCCTGGATATAATAACCACCTTTTGCATTGGAATGAAGTGTATCCGAATCTAGTCCGTAACACCTTATTTTCCACCCTCCGATGTATTCCTTGGCCACCAGATTACCGGTTAATTCAGGCGCTACCTGAACAATTATGGCTGGTTCGGGATCACCCGGACAGTGTTTCCCGGGACCTTTTGCATTCCTGATAACCGGGGTGAAATTATAGTGTATGTTTTCTATGGAGTCACCGGTATTTATCACATTCATCTGATCCATGTCCGCAATGACATAATCCGGTCCGCTAAGCCGTTCATTTTGCACATTTGGTTCATTATAGCCATCAGTCACCAGATCATATCTCAAATCTCCGGTGGTTAATCCATTTTCTGAATTTATGTGTATCATGTATCCCTGGTCAAAGCAGACTGCCGTGTCGCTTGGTGTGAACAGGCTTGCATCCATAATGGGTTTGGGATTAACCTTGATCTCAAAGGTCGTATCCGTACCCAGGCAGCCTTCGGAAGAGATGAAAGGAAGCAGATTATAGGTTATAGTTCCGACATCCAGGTACGGATTAATGATACTGCTCTGATCCAGTGGAATTGCTCTAGTCAGGCTGTCTGGTACCGGATCGAGTACATTGGTTATATTGTCGGGATTATTGATCACAAGGGTGTAATACACCGGATGAGTAGCTCCAACAATTGAGTCAGTAAACAGCACAAATCCATCATTATAACACAGCGTATCCTCGGCCAGCTGATATCTCAAACGCGGCGTGGGATTCAGGAGAATATAAACGGTAGTATCGGTACCGTTGTTGCAGTATGCACCTGCATGTCCCGGTCTTGTATCCCTGATCCTCGCCCTGAACCTGTAGCTGATCACCTGGACGGTGTCGCTGTCATTAATCAGCAGGTCGGTAATAGATTCAGTGGCGGGA
>CAZIAU010000132.1:0-7367 GCA_964536755.1 uncultured Bacteroides sp.
GTTTGCAGGCCGTTGAGGGCTCATGCCGCCAGGAAAAGGACAGGCTGGTACAGCTGACACTGTTTGAAAACCCGTTCAAGAGTATCCAGGATATTCATAAGGAAGTGATTACCTATAAAAGGGATGACGGACTGGAACTATCCGGAACGCTTTACCTTCCGGTGGGATATGATATGGCTAGAAAGGAGAAGATGCCCATGATCCTCTGGGCCTATCCCAGGGAGTATAAAGACAGATCAAGCGCAGGGCAAACCATTGCAAATCCTAACAGGTTTACCTCCCCCAACTACGGCTCGCCGATATACTGGGTGACCAGGGGTTATGTGGTCCTTGACGGGGCTGCCTTCCCCATAGTGGGCGAAGGGGATGAAGAACCCAATGATTCATTCAGACGGCAACTGGTAGCCAATGCAAAGGCAGCCATTGATGCGGTAGATGAGCTGGGCTATATTGACCGCAACCGGGTTGCCGTAGGAGGCCACAGCTACGGGGCCTTCATGGTGGCCAACCTGCTTTCCCATTCCTATCTATTTGCCGCCGGGATAGCCAGGAGTGGGGCGTATAACCGGACTTTAACCCCCTTCGGGTTTCAGAGTGAGGAACGTAGTTACTGGGAGGCTCCCGGGGTATATTACACCATGTCACCCTTTATGCATGCCGACAAAATGAAGACGCCGCTGCTGCTGATACACGGTGAGGCCGATAACAATTCCGGCACATTCCCACTTCAGAGTATCCGGTATTTCAATGCGCTAAAGGGCCTGGGAGCCACGGCACGACTGGTCTTGCTTCCAAAAGAGAGTCATGGATACCGGGCCAGGGAGAGCATCCTCCACATGCTCTGGGAACAGGACCAGTGGCTGGAAAAGTATGTAAAAAACAGAAGCTCCCTGACTCATCCGGATGAGTAGTTCCCTATGTAAAAATAACTTTTCGTAACCTATTTATTGCATTTCGCGTAAGAATTGTTATAATTGGTCAAAATTTAATCCTTTAGCCATGGATTTCACTCAACCAGATATTGCCTTACAGGCAGGGAATAGTACGCTCCCGAATTTAACGGGCGGATTAAAAAAGATCTTCACGAGCGATCCCGTGATATCCTTTCAATTCCTGATGACAGTTCCGGTTATTGCAGCAGCTGTTTCACTCAAGATTTCCGGTATACAATGGTTCGTGATTATTCTTACTACAATTATTTACCTGGTTGCAGTAGTCTTCAGGACAGCAACCCACCTGCAAATCGAAAGGTCTGCTTCACTTACATCCTTCGAAATAAGCCGCATTAAATGTGTCGGTACAACCGGGGTAATTATTACAGCCGGTATTTCACTCGCTTCTTATGCAATGATCTTTATTCCCAGGATCATTCCACTTCTCTAGGCCCCGGGATCTTTTTCATGATAACAATTTCCCAGCAACCTCGAGGGCAAGGGGGTACCTTCCAAAAGGTGCGCTTACCTGTATACCGTTCGCGAACCGGGCCACACTCTCAACCATCGATTGAGCTATCTCAATACCTGCCTTGAGCTGGTCCTCTTTATTATCATAACCGGCAATTTCCCTGATCACCTCATCGGGGACATATACGCCTGGTACCTCGTTCTTCATAAACTCTGCATTGCGGAGGCTTACCAGTGGCCAGATCCCGGCAATCAGGTATACATTATCCAGCTGCACTTTTTCCAGGAATAATTCCAGGGATTGAACATCAAAAACAGGTTGGGTAATAATATATTCGGCCCCGGCATCCATCTTCATCCGAAGCCTGTGAATTTCATTTTCGGGATTCACAGAGTTGGGATCCAACCCGACTCCGGTGAAAAATGAGGTGGGATTTCCGATTCGCTTTTCTCCCACATCAATTCCATGGTTCAGGTTATTAATCAGGTGCACCAGCCCGATGGCGTCGATATCGAATACGGCAGTAGCCTGGGGATAGTCGCCTATCATGGGAGGATCACCGGTTATGGCCAGTATGTTCCGTATCCCCATGGCTGCGGCTCCCAGCAGGTCGGACTGCATGCCAAGCAGATTCCTGTCCCTGCATGTGTAATGAATAACCGTTTCGATGTCCACCTTTTCCTGAAGCAGCACCGCCAGTGCCAGTCCCGTCATTCGGGCCGAGGCCCTGGGGCCGTCAGGAATATTTATGGCATCCACCCTGCTATCCTTTAATAGTCTTGCCCCTTCGACAGATTTGGTAATATCGGTACTCCGGGGGGGTACCATCTCGACAAGCACAACCTGTTTCCCATCTGACAGTTTTTTTGCCATGTTTGATTTTTCGGCAGCCGGGACAGGATCGGGCAGTGGTTCTTCCGTGACCGGCCTCACTCCTATATTGATGGAATGCTGGATCCTGGTCTGCTTCATGGCAAGGGCATTGGCCATTTTACTGATATGTTCCGGGGTGGTACCACAACAGCCGCCAAGCATTCTCACACCTTTCTCGATAAATCGTTTTGTATAGACCGAGAAATATTCGGGTGTGCTCATGTAGATCATCCTTCCATCTGTAAACTGGGGCCTTCCTGCATTGGGCATTATACAGATTGGCTTGTCCGAAAGCCGGGTGAACTGTTCCACAAAATCAAGCATGGGCTTAGGTCCCACTGTACAGTTAAGCCCGATTACTGTTGCGTCGGTATCCATCAGCCGGCAGATCACATCATCCAGATCGACTCCGTACCTGGTTTTCCCATCTTCCCCGACGGTCATCATCGCTACAACCGGAAGTTCACTGATGCTTTTTATCGCCTTTACAGCCTGCTCCATCTCCCGGATGTCCTGGAAAGTCTCCAGGATAAACAGGTCAGCCCCTGCACTCCCGAGACAATTTGCCTGTTCCGCGAACGCATTAAAAACATCATCCAGGGAAACATCCCCCCATGGTTCCATTTCAATCCCTGCAGGTCCCATGGAACCAGCAACATATACATTTCCCCCAGCAGCTTCCTTAGCCAGTCCCACTCCTCTTTTATTGATCTCTTCCAGTTGATCCAGGAGATTGTGGGATTTCAGCTTGAAACGGTTGGCTCCGTAAGTATTGGTTTCGATGACCCTGGCACCGGAATGTATATATTCCTCATGAATGGATCTGATCAGCTCCGGCCGGGAAAGATTCAGTTCATCGTAACATTTATCTATGAAGACACCTTTCTCGTAAATAAGAGACCCCATGGCACCATCCAGAAGCACCAGGTTGTCCTTCAAAAATTCATTAAAAGGAATCATTCATCCTCCATCTTTGAGTATTAAACCTTAAAACGGTGCAAATTTATGGTTTTTTATTTTGGGCCATCCGGGAATTGATATATTCCATCCTTCTCCGGACCAGGTCCTCCTCAAGGACTTGTGGATCAAGATCAAAATGGCCGGGATCAAATGTATAACCATAGGGGCCATCCATCAGCATAACCAGTGAATTTAATATGAGTGCGGCTTCTATGGGTTCCCTGGTCTCGGCAAGGGCCCCGGTGATAACCTCTACCGGGCTTTCCATTCCGGTCAGGCCCAGGAACTCGGCGGCCCGGGTGCGTACCAGCAGGTGCTCATGTTTACATAACAGCCGGGCTTCATCGTAAAACGGCGCTGCTTCCTTTCCAAAACTGCTGCAAACGATCAAAGCCCAGTATTGTTTCATAGGATCACCCGATGAGAGAGCTGCAGCGATGGCCTCCCTTGCCTCATTGAAAGAGAGCAGAGTAAGATCAGCAATATCTATTAGCTCTGAAATCTCATCCTGATGTTCCTGTCCGAATTTTACCGGATTTTTGAAGGCCTCCTTTCGCAGTTCGCTTTCAGGGTAAAAACTAAGATCGGGCATGCCCCTCACCCAGCCGTTCAGGGTACCTCTCATCTCCTGCAGAATTTTATTATACTTATTATCCCCGGCAAGGTTACTGGTTTCGTAGGGATCACTGTCCAGGTCATAAAGCTCTTCAGGCTTCCTGGATTCGAAAAAACTCCGCTGGATATCATTAAGCTCGCCCTTATGGTACATATCGCGCCACTGCTGGTAAGCAAGGCTTCTGTACCTGTAGTAATTATGTAGTGCATTTGGGATAAACGGCTGGTAATTACGCATATACTTATACCTGCCCTTCCTGACGGATCTCACAAGGTCATATTTTTCATCAAACCGGTCAGCATATCCAAATACCACATTCCGCCCTGCCAGCTCATCTGAAGATATATCCTGCCCCAGAAAGGGCTTGCCGTCAATTCCTTCCGGGATCTCAATTCCTGCAAGCTCCAGCAATGTCGGTCCGAAATCTGCAAAACTTACAAAACCAGCTGTTTCTTCACCCCTTTCGAAATCCACCAAATGTCTGAACTTTGCCGGGATCCTGACAACCAGGGGAATATGCAATCCCGTTTCGTAAATATACCCCTTGCTGCCCGGCAGGACACCTCCGTGATCCCCGAAATAGAAGATAAAGGTGCTCTCAAGCAATCCATCCTCTTCAAGCTGACTGATCACCCTGCCGACAATGGTATCCACGGCCAGTATCCTGTCTCTGTAATAAGCCCCCGTGAAACGGAATATTTCCGTATCGGGATGGTTAGGGAAGAGATGAACCGAATCCGGATCGGTCACCGGAGTGTAACTTTCCATCAATTCCTTTGTGAAATGGAGACTGCTTTCATGGGAAACCGGGTGGGACTCCATATGGAAGAATGGTTGTCCGGGTTCACGGTTGGACCAGTGGGCAGTTTTGGAGGATTCGTCCCATACCCCGTCTCCTTTTATGTAGTTATAATCCTCCTTACTGTTGTTGGTGGTATAGTACCCTTCCTGCCTGAGGTATGCAGGGAACATCCTGACACCTTCCGGCATCGGGACGATCATGGACTTTCGATGGAACTGGGCTCCGGTCCTGGGCCCGTAGCAGGCGGAGATCAGCGTGGACCTGGCCACACTGCAGACCGGGGCATTGGAAAAAGCCCTGGTGAACATGATCCCGTCCCGGGCCATTTTCTCAATGTTTGGAGTTGCGATCCCGTTGGGATCAAACAGTTTCATGTAGTGTTTTGAATTGTCTTCGGAAACTATCCAGACAAAATTTGGTTTCTCCTGTACTGATCCTGATCCGGGACCGCACCCTGTAAGTAAAGGGATTAACAAAGACAGGCATATATATTTAAATAATTGTTTCATCATGTTTCTATTTTTTAAATACAGGGTACTTTGCACCCATTTCGGATAATATCACGTGCATCTCATTTTTTAAGGAATCTGCTTTTTCTGTTAATTCGTTGGACAGATCTTTCGTTTCGCCCGGATCGGCGGACAGATCATATAATTCAACATTCTGGTCCTCATAAAACTCGATCAGTTTATACCTGCCATTCCTGATAGCCGATCCCGGCCGCCAGGTTGATCCATGGTAATGGGGATAGTGCCATACCAGCGTCCTGTTCCGTACTTCTCCAGGATCCAGCAGGTAAGGTAACAGGCTCTCTCCATCCAGTTTGACACTCCGGGGTGCAGGAATACCCGCCAGATCGAGCAGTGTAGGAAAGAAGTCCATGCTTATGGCAGGTTGATCACAAACGAATCCTTTGCAGGACATCCCGGGATACCGGATCAACAATGGTACCCTGATCCCTCCCTCATAGCACCAGCCCTTACCTGCCCGAAATGGCAGAACAGAGGTGGGTCCTCCATGTTCGGTGGTTGACAGGCCCCCGTTGTCCGAAGTGAAGAGAAGGATCGTATTTTCAAGTTTCCCCTTCTGGTCAAGCTTTTCGATCAGCCTTCCCACATTTGTATCCATTGACCTGACCATAGCTGCATACCTGGGATCGCTCTGATTGATACGGGTTATACCGTTGTGTTCCCGGCGGGTTTCCATCCTGCCGCTATCGGGTAAGACCCGGCTCTTCTTCAGGTACAGATCGTCGTAGGCTTTGCACCCCTGGATAGGGGCATGAACCGTATAAAATGAAAGGAATAGGAAAAAAGCATTATCTCCCTGTTTATCAATGAAATTGATTGCCTCACTTGTTAAGCGGTCGGTAAGGTATTCACCCTCCGGTCCGTCCTCAAGGCACGGATTCCCATAGGGTGAGTAGTACCCTTTTCCACCGGGAAAAGTCGGAGACCCCCTGTAGTTCCCTCCCTTATTTTCATCAAAACCCTGGGCCAGGGGCCAGAACTCCTCAGTTTCACCAAGATGCCACTTACCGGCAAAGAAGGTGCTGTAACCATTTACCCTGAAAATTTCGGCTAAGGTTACCTCTTCCAGGGGCAGGTTATGCAGATCCTCCGGAGTTTCCATAAGGGGATCCTTTGCGCGTTCTGGTTCCATACCGGGGATCCAGTCTGTAATATTGACCCTTACCGGATGCCGCCCGGTCATTACCGCTGCCCTGGTCGGAGAGCAAACCGGTGAGGCAGAGTAGGCGTTGGTAAACCGTATGGAATGATTTGCCAGTTCATCCAGGTTGGGGGTATCATAAAACTCGCTTCCATAGCATCCCAGGTCCGTCCATCCCAGGTCATCAACAAGGATGAATACTACATTTGGTCTTTCTATATTCCGACATGATATGAACATTATCAAAAGAAGGAAAATCATACTCCTTCTAATAAAAACCAAATTCTGATATACGATATTATTTTTCACAGGATAAGATATTATGGATTACTAACTGTAACCATATGCAGATCAGCAAAATCAATATATTGTTCCCAGTCATACCGGGTCAGGTCATGTTTACCGGTCCGGATATGGTAACCCAGGTTCCCTGTCCATCTCGGTTTGTCCACCTCAGGCAACTGGTCGCTCTCCATCATCTCATTTCCGTATAATTCATAGACAGGGCTGCAAAAATAGAGTGAGAGGTATTCCCCGTATGGATCGGCCCAGTCATCTTCCTTTGCGCTGGCAACATACAGGGCACGCGGAGCGATCAGTCCCAGAAGCATATGCTGATCCACAGGGAGCTCAGATTCGCGGTCATTATAATCCCTGAACCTTTCAGCGAACCAGTGTGGAAAGGAGGTATTGATCCTGGACACTGTTTCTCCGTTTGCCCTCAGAGATAATGCAGCACCCCCGCAACCCGAATTATTGGAGATCACAAGTGCAAATCTCTCATCCTGTGCACCGGCCCAGAGAGATGTTTTTCCTAACCTTGAATGCCCGATAACGGCCACCCGTTCAGGGTCTACGTCCGGATCACTCTCCAGGTAGTCCATGGCCCTGGAAAGTCCCCATGCCCAGGCGGAGATAGAGCCCCAGTCCCCTGAATCCCTCTCGGGACCATCTTCCCGGAAAAGCCCGTGTATCCCATTCTTAAATCCATCATCGAAATCGGGATCGATATCCCCGTAATATATGGTTGCCAGTCCGTAC
>CAZIAU010000133.1:0-7341 GCA_964536755.1 uncultured Bacteroides sp.
CGGATGCCCGTCTCCTATTATATCCAGATGGGAAGGTATACCACGCACGAGATCCGGCTCCAGGGGGGTGACCAGCTTTACATGTTCAGTGACGGGTACGCTGACCAGTTCGGCGGACAGGACCGGAAAAAATTCAAGTACAATGCATTTAAAAAGCTGCTGACAGATCTATCGGACGAAACGATGGAAGAGCAGAAAAGGGTACTTTCAGAAACCATCCTGGATTGGCAGGGGGAGTACGAACAGATTGACGATATGGTGATCATCGGAATAAAAATCTGAATCAGTACATAATCCATAGTGCAGAGTACATAGAAGTGCGTAGTGCATATTCTGAACAATAAGGATTATATGTTGTCTGGTTAAAGGAAAATCTTTCTGCAAAGCTATAAAAGTTCAGATATGTCTGGAAATACCCTGCAATGGAATAGAAAGGAGGTATTGGCAGATTTTCATATGGCCCAGTTAAGCCGGGAGATAGCACTTCTGGCCCGGAAAGAGGTGCTTTCCGGGAAAGCAAAGTTCGGTATCTTCGGTGATGGCAAGGAGGTGGCGCAGATCGCTCTGGTCAAGAATTTTCTGCACGGGGACTGGCGTTCGGGGTATTATCGTGACCACACATTTATGATGGCAGCCGGGATCATCAATGCAGAACAGTTCTTCTACCAGGTCTATGGTCACACCGATGAGAAAGAGAACCCCGGCAGTGCCGGGAGGAATTTCAACAACCATTTTGCTACCCGCAGCATCAATCCGGACGGCAGCTGGAATAACCTTTCGGAAATGAAAAACTCCTGTGCCGATCTGTCCCCTACTGCCGGACAGATGCCCAGGATTATTGGATTGGGTTATGCATCCAAACTCTACCGGCAAAACAGTGAACTGGCAGGGATGACACAATTCTCCAGGGGCGGAAATGAGGTGGTCTTCGGAACTATCGGGGATGCAAGTACGGCTGAGGGTCATTTTTTTGAAACTATGAATGCAGCCGCAGTGCTTCAGATCCCTGTGGCAATGGCAGTCTGGGATGACGGATACGGGATCTCAGTGACAAAGGATAAACAGATTGTCAAGGAGAGTGTTTCCAGGGCACTGGAAGGCTTTAAAAAGGAAGAAGGATCCAACGGGATACTCATTTACCGGGTTAAGGGATGGGACTATCCCGAAATGGTAAGGGTATTTAAAGAGGGAGTGCAAAAATGCAGGAAAGAGCATATACCGGTTCTTTTCCATGTGGATGAAATGATCCAGCCCACGGGGCATTCCACCTCGGGGAGCCATGAGCGTTATAAATCCAAAGAGCGTCTGGAATGGGAAGCGGCACATGATCCACTGTTGAAAATGGAAAAATGGGTCCTTGAAACGGGACTGGCTAAAGAGGATGAACTGGAATTAATAAAAAGAAATGCTGCACATGAAGCACTTGACGCACGTGATAAAGCATGGAAAAACTATATCACCCCCATCCAGAAGGAAAGGGATGAACTTCTGAATATTATTGATAACCGGAGATGCGACTGCTCCAGGGATGGGGTGGATAAACTTGGGATCCTGTCGCAGGACCTGAAACGAATTATGTACCCGATAAGACGGGATATCCAGTCAACGGCGAAAAGGATCATGAGAAATTTGTGCCTCACATGTCCTGTGAGGGAACAATTACAGAAGCAGATCTCTGAATGGCTGGAATCCTATAAAGAGGAGAACCGCAAACGATACAGTACTCACCTTTATTCAGAAACAGCGAGTTCCCCCCTAAGAGTGGAACCGGTTCCTGCTGTCTACGGGCAAGATCCTCAAAGGATTACCGGGAGGGAGATTATCAGGGACAATTTTGATGCCCTTCTGGCAGGCGATCCCAGGATTGTCATTTTCGGTGAGGATACGGGAAAGATCGGAGATGTAAATAAGAGCCTTGAAGGGTTACAGGAGAAATACGGGGAATTGCGGGTAACAGATACAGGTATCAGGGAGACCACCATTATCGGTAAGGGAGTGGGCATGGCGCTCAGGGGATTAAGGCCCATAGCTGAGATCCAGTACTTTGATTATATATTGTATGCTCTGGAAACCATAAGCGATGACCTGGCCACACTTCACTGGAGGACAAAGGGAGCCCAGATTGCCCCGGTCATTATCCGTACACGCGGACACAGGCTGGAGGGAATATGGCATTCGGGATCACCGCTGAGCATGGTGATAAACTCGATCAGGGGATTGCATGTATGCGTGCCCCGCAACATGACCCAGGCAGCCGGTATGTACAATACCCTGCTGGAAGGAGATGATCCGGCATTGGTAATTGAACCGCTTAAGATGTATGGTATCAGAGATTTAAGACCTGAAAATCTTGGGCAGTTCCGCATCCCCCTGGGAGTTCCTGAAGTGCTGGTAAAGGGAACGGATGTGACACTGGTTACCTACGGTTCATGTGTCAGGATTGCAGAACTGGCCGTAAATCAGTTGAAGGAATTCGGCATTGAAGTGGAACTGATTGATGTACAGACCCTTTTACCGTTTGATCTGAATCATTCAATTCTGCAATCAGTAAAGAAAACCAACCGCGTTGCTTTTCTTGATGAAGATGTTCCCGGTGGTGCGACGGCTTTCATGATGCAGATGGTGCTGGAAAACCAAAAATCTTTCTATTACCTTGATACAGAACCAGTATCGATCACGGCCCATGAACACCGTCCGGCTTACAGCTCGGATGGGGATTACTTTTCCAATCCCAATGCTGAGGATGTATTCGAAACCATATACGGGATCATGCACGAGTCAGATCCTGCAAAATACCCTAATATTTATTAATAACATCCTCATCTTCAGCCTATAAATACAGCGTGATCATACTCTGCACTTTACACTGTCTTATTTCCAGATATTGTGTTTCTCCAGGTTGATCTTTTCGTTGAAGAACATGTTGGCGATGACCCCGAAGTAGGGCGTGGTGTCGGATACATAAAACTGGTCGGGTCCCGGACGTTCACTGCTCAGCATATCATTGTCGGTGAGGAATTTCCGTACAGCATCGGCCACGATCTTAGCGGTATCGAGCACATTCACCCTGAAATCAAAATACCGGCTTATCTGGTTACGGATTATGGGATAATGGGTGCAGCCGAGGATCAGCGAATCGATCCCCTGAAGCTCTTTACGGGAGAGGTATGAGCGGATAATTGCATTGGAGATATCATCAAAAACAAATCCTTCCTCAATCATGGGAACAAACAGTGGTGTGGCCAGGGAGCACACCTGCAGCGGATAAGCAGAACCAGCCGACATCCGGGTGATCTTTTTCTCATAGGTACCCGAATCAATGGTGGCCTTGGTCCCGATGATCCCTACATTACGTGCATCATCATTTTCAAAACAGACATTTCCCACCACCGGATCGATCACATTTATAACAGCGGCACGTTCTCCCACATGGTCTTTTACCTCCTCAAAGGCATTGGCCGAAGCGGTGTTACATGCAACCAGGATCACCTTGCAACTCTTTTCAAGCAGGAAATCGGCAATCCCCAGCGAATAACGTACAATGGTCTCCCGGGATTTATCCCCGTAGGGAAGGTGAATGGTATCCCCGTAATAGATCATCTGCTCTTCCGGCAGAAGGGTATGCAGTGCATGAGCCACTGTCAGCCCCCCTACTCCCGAATCAAATATCCCTATGGGTCTGCTCTCTCCCATTCAATAATTGAGCACTATGCACTTATTCCAGGCCCAGCTGGGCCTTTACAAGTGGAAGCATATCCAGGCTCTCCTCGGATGTGTAAATAGGGTTTCCCTGACTCAGGTCGAAAACGTATAAGAGACCTTTTTCTTTTGCCACTGCTTCTATAGCTTTCCTTGCCTTGTCCATGACAGGCTGTATAAATTGCATGCTTTGCTGCTGTAGGGACTGCTGGGCAGTCTGGGCAAAGTTTTGAAGTCGTACCTGCATTTCCTGGATCTCCGATGCCTTGGCTTCTTTGATCAGGTCGCTCATGGTGGTTTCGTTCTTATTAAACTCCTCTATTTTCTTATTGATCTCTACCTGGATCCTCTCGATCTCAAGATCATACTCCTGCCTCAGATTCTGCACTTTTGCCTGTGCCGAATCGTATTCAGGCATAGCCTGAAGCAGTTGGTCCGAAGTGATATGGCCGAATTTCTGAGCGTTCACAGTAATGGCAATAAAGAGTATTCCAATTGCCAGGGTAATTCTTTTCAAGGTCTTCATTGTGTGTTATTTGCGTATTTAAGTGATAATTGCAAAAAAGCGCCTACAAATGTAATGCTTTAATTCTTATAACCTAACTTTTTCAGCACTTCATCGCTCAAATCATATCGCGGGTTTGAGTATAAAATGGAGGCCCCCGATGCGGTATCGAAAATAACCGCATAACTGCCTTCAGCCGAAAGTTCCTTTACTGCCTTGTAAACGGCATCCTGAATGGGTTTCACCAGCTCCTCACGCTTCTTTGAAAGATCTCCGTCGGGCCCGAAATACTTGGCCTGAAGCTCCTTCACCTGGCGCTCCTTGGTAACTATCTCTTCTTCCCTCTTCTTCTTCATTTCATCGGTAAGTAAAACTCGTTCCGACTGGTATGTTTTGTACATCTTTTCAATCTCCTCGTACTCGGCCGCAATCTCCGTCTCCCATCCTTCCGATGCCTTGTTCAACTCTTCCTGTGCCGCATTATATGAAGGGATATTCTTCAGAATATAATCCGAGTCCACAAATGCGAACTTCTGTGCAATACCCATACCAACAAAGAGGAACAGGGCCATTGTGGTTGCTAATATCTTTTTCATAACCGTTAAGTTTTATATGGATTTATTGATTTCCTGAAGTATCCAGTTCAAACTCCGTACCAAAAATAGAAAAAATCGTGAGATCCCGGATACAGAACTGAACACTAAAGGTATATGAGATTTCTGAAGTCATAAGGGAAGCTGGGTTCACAAGATCCGCTTTTTAGAATTGCTGTCCGATGGTGAAGTGGAACTGTGAGCCGCTGATGCCGTCCGATCCCGGATATTCGTCGAATCCCCATCCCCAGTCTATCCCCAGGAGTCCGAACATGGGCAGGAAGGCACGGATACCCACACCCAGGGCACGCTTGGCCTGGAAGGGATTGAACTCCTCGATACTGTACCAGCAATTCCCCGCCTCCGCGAAGACAAGTCCGAATATGGTGGCCGACGGATTAAGAGATACCGGGTACCTCAGTTCCATAGTATATTTGGTATAAACGTTCCCTGATTTACTGCCATTCACAATGGGTGTAAGGCTCCTGTTGGGATACCCCCGCTGTGCGATGGTTTCACGTCCGTAGAGGTTGTATCCCGACAGTCCGTCACCCCCCACGTCAAATCCTTCAAAGGGTGAAGGGCCAATATCGTTGTTGTAATGGGCCAGGTAACCAAAATGCATCCTGGTCATCAGCACCAGGTCACCGACAAGGGCATGGTACCAGTCAGCTTTGAACATCCAGCGGTGGTATTCCACCCACCTGTATTTGTCCTGTTCGTTTGCATTCTTGTAGTTAAAATCTTTATGGAAGAGCGAGTATGGCGGGGTGATCTGAAGGCTGAGGCTGATATTGGATCCGCCCCTGGGATAGATGATCTGGGTCTGTGAATTACGGCCAATGGTAGTGGTAAAGCTGAAGTTGTTAAAATAGCCGTTCTCCACCAGGAACAGCCCCGGGTAATCCTTTACCCTGTATCGCTGGAAAGAGAAGGCATTATACAGTGTGAAGAAGTCATCCGGCCACCTCAGCCTGCGACCCAGCCCGATGGAAGATCCCAGTACCGAATAATATTCATCCTTAAGTGCGTCCTTGTTTCCACTATAGTAAAATGCATACGGGTTCCTGTTCATCTTGGAATAGTACCCCGAGATGGAGAAAGAGTTGGGCTTCTTTCCCCCGAACCATGGCTCGACAAATGAGAAGTTGTAAGACTGGTATACCTTTCCGTTGGTCTGTGCCCTTACCGAAAACGTCTGGCCGTCACCTGAAGGCACCGGCCGCCATGCCTGGCGATCAAACAGCCTGCTGGCCGCAAAGTTGGAGAAGCGGATCCCCACGGTACCCACCAGCATACCAGCGCCGTACCCGCCCGACACCTCCAGCTGGTCGGTGGCACGTTCCACCAGTTTATATTCGATATCCACACTTCCGTCCGACTGGTTGGGAATTGGGTTGGGTTCTATCTGTTCAGGATCGAAATGCCCCAGGTTGGCCAGTTCCCTTACGGTACGGATCAACTCCTGTTTACTGAATTTGTCACCGGGCAGGGTACGCAGTTCACGCCGCACCACATGCTCGTTGGTCCGCGTGTTCCCGGTGATGATCACCTTATTTATAATGGCGATCTCCCCCTCGTATATGCGCATTTCGAAATCGATGGTGTCGTCCTCAACACTGACCTCCACCGGTGTGAGCTGAAAAAAGAGATACCCGTTATCCAGGTATATGCTGTTAACCGCATCTTCGTCAATAAAGAGCCTGTCATCCAGTACTTTCTGGTCAAAAATATCACCTTTCTCAATCCCGAGCACCGCACTCAGTATCTCGGAGGGATATTTGGTATTCCCGATCCATTTAATATCCCCGAAATAATACTTGTTCCCTTCTTCGATGGTCAGGTAGAGATCGAGCCGGTTTTCCTTCACCGGCGAAATAGCCACCGAATCGGACAGCACCTTGGCATCGCGGTAACCATTCTCATTGTAGAAATCAATCAGTTTGCCCTTGTCCTCCTTAAATGTTTCAGCCACCAGCTTGGATGCCTTGAAAAAGTTAATATTAACCTTCTTGGTATCCTTCATCTTGCGGCGAAGGACAGACTCTTTGAAAGCATGGGCTCCGATAAAGTAAATTTCGTCGATCCTGACCCTGTCTTTCTTATCCACATCAATGATCAGCTGTACCATGTTGACCCTGATGGTATCGTCTTCAATCCTCATATTCACCTCGGCATTCCGGAATCCCTTCTCGATAAAGTGTTCCGTGATGATACGCTTGGTATTGTTCATAATATCGGCGGTCACCTGCTGTCCGTTCCTCAGGTTGATCTTCTCCATAATATCCTGGGTCTCGGACTTCCCGATCCCTTCGATCCTGAGCCGTGACATCCGTGGTTGTTCCGTGAGGTAGATATCGATCCACACGCTGTCGTTCCTGATCTTGGCTGCTGTGATCTTGGCATCGGCAAAAAGCCCCTGGGACCAGAATTTTTTGAGCACATCGGTCACGTCGTCGCCGGGTAGCGTAATTGTATTGCCCTTTTTAAGTCCGGACAGGCTGATCAGTACCTCCTTCTGAATAAACTCGATCCCGCTAACCT
>CAZIAU010000134.1:0-7326 GCA_964536755.1 uncultured Bacteroides sp.
CTCACCGACAATGATACGGGAAAGAGTGGTCTTCCCCTCTCCGTTCCTGCCCACAAAGGCTACCTTCTCCCCTCTCTCAATGACTATATTCACTCCACTGAAAACCTTATGATCCCCGAAACTTTTCCCCAATCCTTCGGTTTCAATGACAATTGTCCCCGAACGTTTTGCAGGGGGAAATTTCAGGTTCATCACCAGATTATCCTCCTGTTCCACCTCAATCCGGTCAAGCCTGTCAAGCTGTTTGATCCTCGACTGGACCTGAACGGCCTTGGTAGCCTTATAGCGGAACCGGTTGATGAACTCCTCTGTATCCTGGATCAGCTTCTGCTGATTTTCATAGGCAGCATTCTGGACGGTGATCCTTTCCTGCTTCAACTGGACATACCTGGAATAGGGCACTTTATAATCATAGATCTTCCCAAGTGACAGTTCAATGGTCCTGTTGGTCACCGTATCAAGGAAAACCCGGTCATGGGAAATGATCATTACCCCGCCCTGGTAATTACTCAGGAATGCTTCCAGCCACTGGATCGATTCTATATCAAGATGATTGGTGGGCTCGTCCAGGAGAATATAATCGGGCCGGCGCAGCAGGATCTTGGCCAGTTCCACACGCATCCGCCATCCACCACTGAATTCATGGACCGGACGGTCCATATCCCTTTTTTCAAATCCCAGCCCCGTGAGTGTTTGCTCCACATCTGCATGAATGGTATTGCCTCCCTCAAGCTCAAATTGTTCATTCAGATTGGAGAGCTCCTGGATCAGGTCCAGGTAGGCCTTCGACTCATGATCAGTCCTTTCCGCCAGCTCGGTTGATATGGCATCCATTCTCTTTTTCATTCCCAGCACATGGGAGAAAGCTTCAAGGGTTTCGTGATAGAGTGTTTTACCCCTGCTGTGTTTCATTTGTTGTGGCAGATAACCAATCGTTTTTCCGGTACTCTTCACAACTTTACCCTCGTCAGGTTCCAGGCCGGTGATCAGGTTGAGAATAGTGGTCTTACCTGCCCCGTTACGCCCCACCAGGCCAATCCTGTCGCCCGGGTTCACCTGGAACGTGATCCGGTCAAACAGGACAAAACTCCCATACCTTATTGTTACATTGTCAACCGATATCATACTTCAGTTCCACATTCTCAATTATTGGCCGGATCAGAGCCACCCTATAGAGCTTCTTACTATTCGGTGGCAAAAATAGAACAAATCGGTGAGTCGTTTGTATAAATTGCGTGTACAAACTTAATACTGAACGCTAAAAAATGAAACGTATGTTAACAGGAATCATTATTGGTCTGCTGGCCGGAGTACTCCTCGGATGGCTGATTATTTATCTTGTGGCACCTTCACTTATGTTCAAAGAGAACCAGGTTAAAGGTGATTTCGATATGGTTACTCAAAAGCTGGAGGAAACCGTGGTGGCTTCAGGGTGGAAGGTCCCCCATGTTCATGACCTGCAGGCTACCATGAAAAAATTTAACAAAGATGTCAGCAGTGTGAAAGTCTACGATATATGTCACCCCGATCACTCCTATAAAATTCTTAGCAGGGATCAGGAACGGATCGTTTCCAACCTGATGCCATGCAGGATCGCTGTCTATGAAAAGAGTGATGGCACCACCTGGATCTCCAGGATGAATTCCGGCATATTGGCTAAACCCATGTCCCGTGTTATCCGGAAAACCATGTCGGATGCTGCCGGTGATGTGGAGGAAATCATCGCTGAAGTATTGCAGGATTAGCTAAGGCTGACATCAAATACCTATATTTGCACAGCTAAAAAGAAGTTGTGGGAAGGAATCGTAATCTGCCCCTATATGAGGAGGTGACCATTGAAAATATCGGAGCGGAAGGCAAATCCGTTACCAGGGTTGATAATATAGTCGTATTTGTGAAGGAGGCCGTTCCGGGTGATGTGGTTGACCTCCAGGTCTACAGGAAAAAAGGCCGCTATATGGAGGCTCGCGTGGTAAAGTATCACAGCCTCTCAGAACAACGTGCAGAGCCTTTTTGTGAACACTTCGGTGTATGCGGCGGTTGTAAATGGCAACACCTGCCTTACGATCGCCAGCTTTTTTATAAGCAGCAACAGGTTGAGGACGCATTCAGGCATATAGCCGGAGTAGAGATACCGGAAACGCACGATATCCTGGCCTCGGATCCAATCATACATTACAGGAATAAGCTGGAATACACATTTTCCAACCACCGTTGGCTGTTGAGCCATGAGGCGGATCCGGAAAATCCGCCGGAGCATACCAATGCAGTGGGGCTCCATGTTCAGGGCCGGTTCGACAAGGTGGTGGACATCCATACCTGCTATCTGCAGGCGGAGCCTTCAAATGAAGTGAGAAACTACCTCAGGAAGATTGCTCTTGAAAAAGGTCTTACTTTTTATGATCACCGGACCAATGAAGGATTGCTCAGGAACCTTATCATCAGAAGTTCCACCCTGGGGGAGGTAATGGTGATCCTTTCGGTTCAGTACGATCAGCCCGAAGTATATGCTGTTCTGAAGGCGCTGAATGAAAAATTCCCGCTTCTCACGAGCCTTATGTATACCATAAATCCCAAGAAGAACGAATCGCTCTACGACCAGGAGATTATTATTTTCTCCGGCAGGGATCATATTTTCGAGAAACTGGAAGACCTTACTTTCAAGATCGGTCCCAAGTCTTTTTTCCAGACCAACTCCGATCAGGCACTGAAACTCTATCGCAAAACCAGGGAGTTTGCGGGCCTTACAGGTAATGAGGTCCTGTACGACCTCTATACCGGGACCGGCACCATAGCCAATTTTATGGCACCACGGGCAAAATCAGTTACCGGGATTGAGTCGGTACCCGAATCCATTGAAGATGCCAGGGTGAACTCCGGGATCAACCATATTGACAACACGTCTTTCTTTGCAGGAGATATGAAGGATATCCTCACGGACAGATTTATCCGGGAACAGGGTCATCCCGACGTGATCATCACCGATCCGCCAAGGGCCGGAATGCATGCAAAGGTGGTGGATCAGATCCTCAAAATTGCTCCTGAACGGATTGTGTATGTATCATGCAATCCGGCTACCCAGGCCAGGGACGTTGAACTACTGGGTAAGTCTTACCTGGTAAGGAAGATACAGCCGGTGGACATGTTTCCCCATACACATCATGTGGAGAATATCGCCCTGCTCGAACTAAAATACTAGCGCTTTACCGGCAGCTTCTCCCGGGGCCACTCCTTCCTGAAGTCATCCCAGTACTGCCCTATGGTCCCCTTGATATCCTTTCGAAGTGCCAGTAATCCAAAAAGGTTGGGTATGGTCATAACGGCGATGGTAATATAGGAGAGGTTCCAGACAATCGTAGTATCGGTGAACGAGGCTATAAAAAATCCCACGACGTATATCAGCCGGTATATGATCACGTACTTTGTTCCAAAAAGGTAGGTGACAGCCCTCCCTCCGTAATAAGACCATGAGATGGCCGTGGAGAAAGCAAACAGCAGGAGCCCGATGGATACTATATACTGACCCCAGTCCCCGATGATACTTCTTTTAAAAGCCTCGGTGGTAAGGGCCGCACTGTGGATCAGGGAACGGCCTGTAAAATATACATCGCCCTCTTCTGTATCTATATCACTGAACTGGACCACTCCATCCACAACTGGGACCGGACCGGTGTACTTCTTTTCATTCTGCGTCACATCTACCTGTTCGGCAAATGATTCAGCATGAATAACAGTCACCCCTTCGGTCCGGATTACACCATCCTCGATCTGAAGTGTCCCGGTAAACCGGGCAAGTGTAGTATCATTGCTGAAAGCCTTTGACATAAGGGCCCGGTCATGGTCATTGTTTTCTGAATAGGTACCGTCCAGGATAACCAGATCGGCCTGCTCGAACCTGTTTTCTATCTTCTCGTTCCAGACACCCGAGGAGAGCAGCACCAGCCCTGTTAGCGAACAGATAATAATGGTATCAATAAAAGGCTCCAGGATAGCCACCATTCCCTCCGAAACCGGTTCCTGCGCCCTTGCGGCACTGTGTGCAATAGGGGCCGAACCCTGACCTGCCTCATTGGAGAAAAGGCCCCGGTTCACTCCCTTGTTGAATGTAAAAGCGAATCCGGCACCCATGAATCCACCCACGGCAGCACTTCCGGTGAAGGCATCAGTGAATATGGAGCCAAGCGAGGGCAGTATGTTCTGATAATTTGTAGCGATGACAAGGATGGCACCGATAAAATAGATGAGCGCCATTAACGGCACAAGTGTTGAAGTAACCCTGGCGATCCTTTTGATCCCGCCAATAATAACAAGTCCCAGAAGGATGGCCAGTATTCCACCCGTGAGGGCATGGTTGATCCCGAAAGAGGAGAACATGGAATCGGAAATGCTGTTGATCTGGGGAAGGCTCCCGGTCCCGAATGAAGAGAGGATGGTGGCGAATGCAAAGAATCCCCCGAGTATGGCCCCAGTCCTGATGATCTTACCCTTCCTGGTTGTTATATTCAATCTCTTTTTCATGTAGTACATGGGCCCGCCGGACACAGAGCCGTCCGGAAGAATATCCCTGTACTTGTGTGATATGGTCACCTCGACAAATTTGGTACACATACCCAGCAGGGCCGTTACAAGCATCCAAAACAGTGCGGCCGGCCCCCCCAGGTGAATTGCAAGGGCAACCCCGGCTATGTTCCCGGTCCCCACCGTGCCACTCAATGCAGTTGTAAGTGCTTGAAAGTGTGATGTATCACCAATATCTTCCGCCCGGTCATATTTACCCTTCACAATCCTTATGGCGTGCCTGAAATAACGGATCTGGGGCAGCCCAAGATAGATAGTAAAGAATACGCCGGTTCCAAGCAGAAAGAATACAAACCATTGGTGTCCACCCAGATAATCATTCAGGAACAGGAGAAATTCATTGACCTTTTGCATAAAACAGCTGTTATATGGTTACTCTCAGAGTCCGTAAAAATAACAATATTTTAAAAAGCGGAAAGAGTCCGGCCCGGGGAAGAGAGAATTGTAAGGCTTCATTGAACTTTCTGTAGTCCAGCCATGTTTTTATCTTTGATATTCTTTAAGGATAAAATGTTTAATATATACAACCGGAAATGGAACCCGTTTTAGATTTTTTAAAGGTCCTTGAAAAGAACAACAACAGGGACTGGTTTACAGAAAATAAAAAGCGCTACCAGGAATCGCTGGAACTGTTCAGGGGTTTTATTGAGAAGCTGCTGGCCGGCATCGTTGAATTTGATCCTTCATTGGGCAATGTTGTGGCGAAGGATACCATATTCCGTATCTATAAGGATGTACGTTTCTCAAGGGATAAAAGTCCCTATAAGACAAATTTTGGATCCTGGATGGCCAGGGGAGGCAGAAAGTCCGACGATGCAGGATACTATTTTAATCTTGAACCGGATAACACCTTTGTTGCAGCGGGAGTCCATAAGCCTCCCAAAGAGACGCTGGACCTGATCCGGCAGGAAATTATTTTTCACCCGGATGCCTACCTGGAGATCATTAATGATCCCGGAATTGCTGACAATTATGAACGGGGAGGAAAAGAAGACATGTTAAAAAAGGGGCCGGCGGGTTTTCCTGAAGATTTTGAATATATGGATGAGTTAAAATACAGGCACTATATCTTTTCAAAGCACTATGACCGGGGAGAAGTCCTCAAAGCAGGCTTTTCAGGGAGAGTAATTGATGACTTCAGGGGACTCTATCCCCTGGTGGAATATCTTAACCATGCTATGTCCTTTGCAGGAAATGAATAGTAATAGATACTGCTGTGTGACTTTAGTTACAGTAGGGATGTAAGTTTACCCCTATTTTTGCGTTAAATAATAACAGATAATAACAGATAAAACCATATAAACATGAAACTTGAGCACTTAACAACCGAGACTTTCAAACAGAAAATCTTTAACTACGAAACCAGCAAGGAATGGAAATTCGTAGGTACTACACCTGCCATCATAGATTTTTATGCAGACTGGTGCGGACCCTGCAAGGTGGTTGCCCCCATACTCGAGGAATTGAAAGAAGAATACGGCGACAAACTGGATATCTTTAAAGTGAATACAGAAGAACAGAGGGAATTGTCTTCAATATTCGGGATCCAGAGTATTCCGTCATTGCTCTTCATTCCGAAGGAAGGACAGCCGCAGATGGCCATGGGAGCACTCCCCAAGGATACTTTTAAGCAGGCAATCTCAGAAGTTCTGAGTGTGAATGAATAGTATTAATCCCGGTTTAAACCGGATAACAAGATTTTGATATGAAGAAAATAACGATAGGTTTAGTTGCCATTGCACTGATCAGTATATCCTGTACCAATGGTTCTGCAACATCCATTGAAAATAGTGTGGAAGGATCTGAGAATAGTACGATTGCAACCGACAAAGTAACCGGTGAAATCCATACAGCTGCTGCAGGAAATACAATTAAGCTCACCAAACAGGATTTTCTTGATAAGGTAATGAATTATGAAAAGAACAGAACTGAATGGGTATATGAAGGGGATAAACCCGCATTGATCGATTTTTATGCGGACTGGTGTGGCCCGTGCCGTATGGCAGCGCCCGTTCTTGAAGAACTTGCCGCGGAATACAAGGGGAAAATTCATATATACAAGGTCGATACGGAGAAGGAAAAGGAGCTCGCCGCCGTATTCGGGATCCAGAGCATTCCTTCATTCCTGTTTGTACCCGCCGAGGGCAGGCCGACAATGAGTAACGGAATTGCCAGGACACCGGAGGAAACCAAGGTCATGTTCAAACAAATGATCGAAGAAATTTTACTCGGTCAGGGATCCGACAGGTTATAGTCCCGAGAAAAGAGATCCTCAGTTCAGTTTTTGGCTAAATTTCGGGGTATCTCCAGTAATAAATTCTGGTTGAAATTGTAGTCCTTAAAGACCACCTTTGATTTACTATTTTGCATACTTCAAGCAACACGACTTAAAGTCTTCGAAGGGGGAGGCATCCCCCTGCTTTATTAACACTAATGCCCTAGTTATCAAGCCATGAAATTGATGTGGTGAACTTCTTAAAGGGGCACCCCCTTTTTATGCCCATTTTTGAGATAGAAAACCCGGATTGTTTTGCTATCTTGAACGAAATCAATTCAGAAAAGAGAAAATGACTAAATACATTGGGGCACACGTAAGTGCATCGGGCGGGGTCGAAAATGCTCCTTTGAATGCCAGGACTATAGGGGCAACAGCCTTTGCCCTGTTTACGAAAAACCAGCGCCAGTGGCAGGCAAAACCCCTGTCCGGAGAAGATATCAGTAATTTCAGGAAGAATTGCGAAAAGGGCG
>CAZIAU010000135.1:0-1699 GCA_964536755.1 uncultured Bacteroides sp.
TATTTTGAAGGAGGGATCCGTGTTCCGGCCATCATCCGTTATCCCGGCGTGGTCCCTGCCAACCAGGTTCGCGATCAGATGTGTATTGAAATGGACTGGCTGCCCACCATTGCAGAACTTTCAGGGATAGACATTTCGGGAGCCGGCATTGACGGCAAAAGCATAATGCCGGTAGTTAAGAACCCTGCCTCGAAATCACAGCACGATGTGCTTTTCTGGCAGCACGGAAGCTACGATGACAACATAGCCCAATGGGTGGTTCGAAAAGGGGAGTGGAAACTGATCGGGAATGCAAAGGAACGGACCCGGGAAGGGGTGATTTCGGAAGACAGATTATTCCTTTCAAATCTGGAATACGATATTACTGAAAATGAGAACCTGGCAGAAAAATACCCGGAGGAAACCGCCAGGTTAAAAGCGCTGCATGATGAGTGGATTGAAAAGGTTCAGAAAGAGATGAACTAATATGGATATCTTCAGCCTCAAATTAACGACAGCAACCATATTATCCCTGTTGATGATCAATTGTGCCCCGGATCCCGGAGGGAGTGAACCTTACCGGGCGGTCGATTACGTAAATCCCCTGATCGGTGCTGTGGCCATGACAAAATATTATGGCAGGACTTCACCCGCTGCAAGCCTCCCGGCATCACTGGTGCAACTGGGCCCGGATACCTACACCGGTGGCGATAATGGTTCGGGTTACTCCTACGACCACAGTACCATTGAAGGATTCAGCTTTATCCATATGAGCGGAATAGGTTGGTTCGGTGATTTTGGGAACCTGCTGGTCACCCCGGTCAACGGCACATTCCATCCTAACCGCGGAAAGGTCGAAGATTCTTCGGGGGGATACCGGTCGGTTTTCTCACACGACAGGGAAATTGCAAAAGCCGGCTACTATTCTGTGGTGCTCGATGACTACGGGATCAGGGCTGAAATGACAACAAGCCCGAGGGCAGGAATAGTCCGTTTCACCTTCCCGGCTGATTCAACCAACCGTATACAGATCGACCTTGCCAGGCGTATCGGAGGCACATCGGTCAGGCAATATATCAGGGTCAATGAGGATCACAGCATTCAGGGCTGGATGAAGTGTACCCCTGAAGGGGGGGGATGGGGAAATGGCAAGACGAACATGGTGTTCTACACGGTCTACTTCTATGGGGAATTTTCTGAATCTTTTGCAGACCACTGGATCTGGTCTGCCGATATCCCCGGGGACCAGCCAAGAAAGGTTCAGGATGTGGTTTCGGACCGCTACCAGGAATACATCAAGAAAAGCAGGATCATAAATGGGTGCATGGAATTCGAAGGAAAACATATTGGTTTTTGCGCCGGCTTTCCCGGGCTGAACGATGGAGATGAAGTCATGTTCAAAGCTGGAATCTCATTTGTGGATATGGACGGAGCAAAAAATAACCTGCGGCAGGAAATGAACCACTGGGATTTTGAAAGGGTACGATCAGAATCGGAGAAGAAATGGTCAGACCGGCTCGATCTGATTAAGATATGGGGAGCCACCGAAAAGCAGAAAGAGATATTCTACACCGGTTTGTACCGGGCCAGCGTGGATCCCAGGAAATTTACCGATTGTGACGGCCGCTTTTACCTGAGAGAGACCGGGATCAACGATCCTGCAGGTTTTAACTACCGCACCATATTCAGTGGATGGGATGCCTTCAGAAGTCATATCCCC
>CAZIAU010000135.1:1715-4624 GCA_964536755.1 uncultured Bacteroides sp.
AATGAGCTTGTGAACTCTCTTATTCTGAAAGGGGAGACAGGCGGATTGGGCTTCCCCAAGTGGGAAATTGCCGGCTGCTACTCCAATTGCATGCTGGGCGATCCTGCCATCCCCGTAATCCTAGATGCCTGGACCAAAGGCATCAGGAATTACGATTTTCAGAAAGCTGTCAGGATCAGCAAACAGACATCGCTTGGCCCCAACACCCTGAGGAACGGATGGGAGAATTACAATGAAAATGGTTATGTGGCCTGCGATACGGTCCCTGAGAGGTGGCGGGGTTACTATAAAGGAGTTTCGGCCACTCTCGAAAACTGCTATGCTGACTGGTGTATCGGTCAGATGGCGCGATATACGGGGGACCCGGATGCCGGTATGTTTGCTGAGCGTTCACACTATTATCAGAACCTTTTTGATCATGAGGTTGGTTTCTTCCGGGGCAAATTCATGAACGGGGATTGGATACCATGGAGAAATGAGCTGGATTTTAACGCCGGATGCATAGAAAGCAATCCACTCCAGCAGATGTGGTTTGTTCCCCACGATATAGACGGATTGAAGAAACTGATAGGAGAAAAAAGGTTCCTGGGCGAGTTGGAAAACCTGTTCGGGAGAACCCCGGCCGACTTCTCGTTCAATGAATATTATAACCATGCCAATGAGCCTGTCCATCACATTCCCTACCTCTTTAATTTTACACCAAAACCCTGGCTGACACAGAAATGGGTGCGCATCATCCTTGAAAGTGCTTATGGCACAACTCCCTATGGCATAATGGGGAATGAAGATGTGGGACAAATGTCGGCCTGGTATATTTTAAGTGCCATGGGATTTCATCCGGTTTGCCCGGGTGATGAAAGATATATGCTGGGAAGCCCTCTGTTTCCAGAGGTCGAAATTAAGCTGGACAGGAATTTCTACACTGGGGGTACCTTCAGAATTCTGGCCCGGAATAGTTCAGAAAAGAATATTTACGTTAGAAGTGTGGTATTGAATGGAAAAAAATTAAAGAGGCCCTTTATATATCACAAAGAAATAACCGGTGGCGGGGAACTGATTTTTGAAATGGATGATGTTCCTAATGAGGATCTGTATCAGGTAAAATAGAGAATGTGAAAAAAGAAAAAATATGATACGTATATATACAATAGTTTTCCTGGGAATAATCGGGGTTTGCTCATGTGCGCCGGGCAAAAACAGCCGTGAGAAGAATCCTCCGAATATTCTGATCATACAACCGGACCAGCATCGGGGTGATGTAATTGGATGTGCCGGTAATCCTGCGGCCATAACCCCGAACCTGGATAGACTGGCTGCCAGGGGTATCCGCTTTTCCAATGCGGCCAGTGCCTCCCCGGTATGCTCACCTTTCAGGGCAACCCTGCAGACGGGTTTGTACATCCACGAACATGGTGTGTATGTTAACGGGATAACCCTGAAGCATGAATTAACAACCATCGCTGAAATATTCTCCATGAATGGTTATGAAACCGGGTATATTGGTAAATGGCACCTGGAAGGATTTATCCCGGAAGAGGGTGTGGGGGGATATATTGAAGAAGGAGAAGCAAGGCAGGGATGGCAGGAATGGAACGGATATGAAAAATCACATGAATTCTTCCAGGTCTGGAAGTACAATGAAAAAAGGGAGAAGGTCCCGGTTGAAGGCTACAACTGGGAGCCGGCATGGCATACCGATATGGCCCTTGACTTTGTGGCCAGAAAAACAAAAGAGAAGAAGCCCTGGTGCTATTATATTGCCTATGGTCCGCCCCATAAACCTGAAGAGTGCCTGCCGGAATTTTTAGAGATGTATGATCCGGATGATTTTGTATTGCCCCCGGATGCTGAAAAAAACCTTTCCATGGATGACAAACAGGAATTACGAAGGTTGTTGCAGGTCTATTATGCCCAGGTTTCAGCCGTTGATTATGAAGTGGGCAGGTTGCAGAAAGGATTAAAGGAGCTTGGAGCAGATGAAAATACGATCATTATTTACGTAAGCGATCATGGTGATGTACTTGGAAGCCATCACAAACAAATAGTCGAGAAATATTTGCGCGATAACCGGAACATAAACAATACCCTCAGGACCAAGGGGAAACCCTTTGCCATGGCTTTCAGGATCCCATTGATTATTAAGGTCCCCGGAATTAAAGATCCGGGCACCGAATGTGATGCACTGGTCAGCAGTGTGGACCTGGCCCCAACCATTCTGGATCTTGCAGGAATAGAGGTGCCGGAATATATGCAGGGTAAAAGCATGGCGGGCTGGTGCTTCGAAGGGGTGGGTCCCCGTCAGCCATATCTTTACATGGGATTGGGTAAGGGCCAGGACGCCTGGAGGGCTGTCTGGGACGGATCGTATCTTTATTCGGCACTGGATTATAAGTTGATGTACAACCATTCTACCGATCCTTATGAACTGGATAATCTGTATGGCAATCCCGGGTATGCGAAAAAAAGAGAGGAACTTGAAACCATATTGCTTAAGCTGGCAGAAGAAAAGGGTGACCCGATCCTGACCAGGCTTGAGGAATCAATATCTGACAACAGGAATTTTGATTAAGTGGTATACATATCTCGCAGGTTTCTTTCTCATTTCCTGTGCACCCGCAGCAGAGGACAATGTGAGCCGGGTCAATGTTTTCCTGGGTACGGATGTGAAAGATAGCGCAGAAGAGGCGCGGCTGGCAGTAAATCTGCCAAGGATTGATACGTCATGGTATGATGTCCGCGAACTTAACGGGGCCACCCATCCCGGGGCATCCCTGCCTTTCGGAATGGTGTCGTGCAATGCATCGGGTCTTTCGGAATATCAGAAAGGGTTTCCATCAGGATATAACGGAAAAGATTTCATCGGATTATCCCATTTTCATCATTCGGGAACAGGCACGATCAGATGGTAT
>CAZIAU010000135.1:4634-7323 GCA_964536755.1 uncultured Bacteroides sp.
CTACCTGTTGTTTACCCCGGAGTCCGGTAAACTGAAGCTCCAAAAAGAATCCCGGAAAATAGTCAGTGAAGAAGGTTCACCCGGGTGGTACTCATGCAGCCTTAATAACGGTATTCAGGTGGAGACCACAGTCTGGGAAAAATCGGCTATGCACCGGTTCTCCTTTCCAGGAAAGCAGGAAAAGCACCTGGTTATTGATGTATGCCACTATTTAAAAGCCCTTGATACCCTGAGGGTGGTTCCGGAAAAATTCCCGGAAACGACGGAAATTGAGTTGTTATCGGGAAATTCGGCAAGCGGCAGGGTGGTTATGGATGGCTTCCCGATCTGGTTTTTTATCACGCTGGATCAAATGGCCGACAGCAGCTTGATATTCAGAAATCATGGATCAATACCCGACAGGAAGCTTCACTCCGAAACACATCTGGCAAATGCAGGTTTTTGTTTCACATATAACGAATCCGGTCCGGCTATCATCACAACGAAAATCGGATTCTCTTTCGTTAGTCCTGAGCAGGCAAAACGTAATCTTCAACAGGATTTTCCGGATTGGGATTTTAACTCTTACAGGCAAAGGGCTCATGAGAAATGGAACGTTTTCCTGTCTAAAATAGTTGTTGAAGATAAGGATCCGGAAGCAGTTTCGATGTTTTACAGCGCCCTCTATAAAGCCTTGCTGAAGCCTGCTTTTCTGCCTTCGGAGAATCCATTCGGAGATTCGGAGAATTTCTGGACTGATTTTGCCACTTTCTGGGATCTATATTCCACACAGTTGCCTTTGATTTTTACCTTTTTTCCTGAATATGGAGGTAAGATCATGCGGTTTTACCTGGATGCATGCCGGGAGTATGAATGTTATCCCCCTGCATTGCTGATGAAGGAAGGGATACCCTGGGTCTTCAGCAAACAGGCCAGTGCACTGGGAAGCTTCCTTTTCGCAGATGCGATTGCAAAAAAACTGGATATGGGCAACCGGGAGGATATCCGAAGCAGCATTTTAATTTTTATGAAGGGAATAAATGGAACTACTCCTTTAAAATATGGCATGACATGCAGGGCCTGATCGACCTGCAGGGAGGAGATTCAGCCTTTCTGGCCAACCTGGACTGGTATTTCAATCTGGATAAGAACAGTACGCCCTATCAGTTCCAGGGATTGAATAACGAGGTTGATTACCTGACGCCCTATGCCTATCTGTATGCCGGAAGACCTGACCGGACCCAGCAGATCATCAGGGTGGCTCTGGCCTACCGTTTTAAGAACAGCAGGGGCGGGTTACCGGGTAATGACGATTCAGGGGCCATGTCCTCCTGGTATGCATGGAATTGCATAGGGTTATGTCCTCTGGCCGGCCAGGAGATTTACCTGATTGGATCCCCTGTTTTTGACAGAGTGAGTTTCCCGGTTCGCGGCAATACTTTCAGGGTGATTACAAGGAATAATTCGTTGAATAATATCTATGTGCAGTCGGCATTGCTAAATGGTGAAAGCCACGATAAACCTTTTATAGAATTTGAGGATCTGGAACGGGGAGGCGAACTTATCCTGGAAATGGGGGATATACCATCGGAATGGGGTTCCGGTCAGAGGCCCCCTTCATACAGCTATAACTAATAGACAAAACCAAATTACTTATGAAAAACTATGATCAGAGGTTCGCATATCTTTTGTTCCTGTTCATTTCAGTCTATTTACTGACTTCCGGGTGCGGAAGCTCCCCGGTGGATCAGGATAATGAAGATCCCCCCAATATTCTCCTGGTTCTGGCCGATGACCAGTCCTGGCTGCATACAGGGATGACAGGCGCCGGAGATATCAGTACTCCTGCATTCGATCGAATTGCCAGGGAAGGCGTGCTTTTTCACAATGCATTTGCTTCCAGCCCCTCCTGCACGGCTTCAAGGACCGCGATTTTAAGCGGACAGGATTTCTGGCGGACGCGTGAAGCGGGAACTCTGATGGGGTCCTGGCCCGGGGAACTGGTACTGTTTACCCATATGCTTGTCGATTGCGGGTACTTTGTCGGCTATTCGGGCAAAGGCTGGGCGCCCGGAAATTGGAGCTACCTGGGTCTTGAAAGGAATCCTCTCCTCAATGAATATAACAGCTGCCAGGAGGAGGAAATCGCCTATGGGATCGACAGCCGTGACTATACAGCAAATTTCAGTGAATTTTTGGAGGAGAGGCCGGAGGGTACTCCTTTCTTTTTCTGGTTTGGACCGACTGAACCCCACCGGGAGTACCAGTTTGGTGTGGGAGAAAAAGAGGCCGGTCTCAATCCAGCGGATATCGAGGTTCCGCCATTCTGGCCCGATGACGAAATTATCCGGCAGGATATCCTGGATTATTACTATGAGATCATGTGGTACGACTCCCACCTGGCAGGGATGATCTATGAACTGGAGCAGGCGGGAGAATTGGATAATACGATTATCATAGTGACATCGGACAACGGGATGCCGTTCCCCCGTGCAAAAGTTAACCTGTATGACTGGGGGACCCATATGCCTCTGGCCATCAGGTGGGGACAGAAAATAGAAGCTGGCAGGGAGGTGGAGGATCTGGTGTGCCTTACCGATCTGGCTCCCACCATTCTGGAGGCTGCCGGACTGGAGATACCATCAGAAATGACCGGCAGGAGCCTGATGCCTATACTGACCTCTGAAAAAGATAAGATTGTGGATCCGGC
>CAZIAU010000136.1:0-7280 GCA_964536755.1 uncultured Bacteroides sp.
ATTCCTCGTACATCCAGCGTTTATCGAGCCAGCCATGGTCCCCCAGGTACCAACCCTGGTCGGAGGAATAGATCACTATGGTATTATCTGCCAGTCCCGATTCGTCAAGGTAATCCAGGATCTTCACTATTCCGTCATCCACAGACCGCACACACCTGAGGTAGTCCTTCACATAACGCTGGTATTTCCATTTAACGATCTCCTCGTCGGTCATTCCCGGAAGGGCCTCCCGGTACTGCCTGTTTTTTTCCGCATAATTCCCCTCCATGTCCAGTTTCAGGTCTTTCTCCCTCAAATCCCTGCCCACTTCCATGGCCTGCCTTGATGCAGGGGGAGTTCTTCCCGAATAATCATCCCAGAAAGTTTCGGGTTCCGGAATTTCCACATCATCCAGCCAGTTCTGGTATTTTTCGTGAGGGATCCAGTTGCGGTGCGGGGCCTTGTGCTGGCACATGAGCATAAAGGGTTTTTCGGGATCACGACTGTTTTTAAGCCACTCCAGGGCTTTCCCGGTAATGATATCTGTTGTATACCCCTCGTGCTTCACCTCTATGACATCTCCTGCATCATCCCGGGTCAACATGGGCGGATCGGTGTATGGACCCTGGCCCTTCAGCACATCAAAATAATCATATCCCTGCGGCGTCGATTTCAGGTGCCATTTTCCGATTATGGCTGTCTGGTAACCTGATGCCCGGAGAAGTTTTGGAAATGTCTGCTGGTCACCATTGAAAGAGTCCCTGTTGGTCAGAAACCCGTTCATATGGGAATACATGCCCGTCTGGATCACCGCCCTGCTGGGGCCGCAAATTGAATTGGTCACATAACACCTGTTAAACCTCATTCCTTCGTTGGCTATCCGGTCCATCCCGGGTGTATTGATGATTTTGGAACCGTATGCGCTCAAAGCCTGTTCACAATGGTCGTCTGTAAATATAAAGAGAATGTTGGGGGGTGTTTTCTCCTGCTGACTGCAGGATATGATCATCAGGGAAAGTCCCAAAATTGCAACGGGAGAGAATTTAAGTTTCATAAGGATTTATTTAAATTATTTTGTCAACTGATTTAGCCTCCTCTTCTCCAGGTATTCAGGCCATGGTAATACATGGGTCCGCTCTGCATATGCCTGCCACAAGGCTGCCATTTCCCTGGTGCGTTCAGGTTCTGCCTCCGCCAGGTCATCCAGTTCGCTGCGGTCTTCCGCTATATTATAAAGCTCCCATTTGCCCTGGTTACTCCATTTGGAAACCAGCTTCCAGTCACCCACACGAACAGCCCGGTTCCCCTCATGTTCCCAGTAGATTGCTTCCCGGTCAATTGGCTGATTATTAAAAACCGGAATAAGGCTTCTCCCTTCCATGGGCAGGATCATATTCCCGTTGAATTTTTCAGGGTACTGTGCTCCTGAAACATCAACGCAGGTAGCCATCAGGTCGATCAGGTGTCCGGGTTCACACCGGAGTTCGTTCCTTGCACTGATACCTGCAGGCCAGTGCACGATCAACGGAGTGGAAATCCCTCCTTCATGCACCCAGTGCTTGTATTCACGGTGCGGAGTGTTGGATACATTTGCCCATCCCCTGCCATACCCGATATAGGTATCGGCCGGACCCGGCATTACATGTCCCCTGAGCACCGGCCAGCCATCCCGGGTCTGTTTGGGAACCGACCCGGCGTAATGGATTGAATCATCCGGAATCGGATCAAGGGAGGGCCCGTCAGCTCTCGTAATCAGGGGCCCTTTCTCCTTTCGTCCCCCGGATTCGGCACACCCCCCGTTGTCCTGCAAGAACAGGATCAGGGTATTGTCCAGCTGTCCTTTTTTCTCCAGGGCCTCTACGATCCTGCCGATACCCTGGTCCATCTGGTCCACCATGGCTGCGTAAACCTCCATGCAGGCTGCTTCCCACATTTTGTCATCCACTTCTTCCCAGTTTCCCGCAACAGGAGATAATCTTGCATGAGGTTCGACCACCCCGAGCTCCTTCATCCTGGCTAACCGTTGGCTGCGAATGGGCTGGTATCCCTCATCATACTTTCCCTTATATTTCTTAATATCCCTTTCCCGGGCATGCATGGGCCAGTGGGCCGATGTATAAGCCACATACATGAAGAAAGGTTTCTCTACAGTATGCTCCTCAATGAACATCACAGCATTATCACTTATGGCATCTGTGAAATGATAAGGTTCATCAGGCTGATATAGGGGATCATTCTTGATGGTTATCTGCTGATTGTCCCGTACAAGAGAATTGGGATCCCACAGGCTGGATGCTCCGTTGATAATCCCGTAATACCGGTCAAATCCACGCTGCAAAGGCCAGTTATACTTTTGTGGCTCCTCCCCTAGCAGTGGACTTGGGGTCACATGCCATTTGCCTACGCAATATGTTGAGTATCCCGCTGGTCTGACTGCTTCTGCAATGGTGACACAACTCCGGTTCAGGTCTCCCCGATACCCTTCAGTGCCATAATCACCCATCATATGACCGATTCCTGCCTGGTGCGGGTAAAGGCCTGAAAGCAACGATGCACGGGTGGGACAACACCGCGCCGTATTGTAAAACTGGGTAAAGCGCAGACCGTTTTGTGCCAGTTTATTAAGTACAGGCGTTTCGATCTCGCTTCCGTAGCACCCGATATCCGAATAGCCCATATCATCTGACATGATGATAATGATGTTGGGGGGTGTTTTCTCCTGCTGACTGCAGGATATTACTGATAAAAATATCAGGATGACTGGCAGTAACCGGATTGGCTTCATATTGAATCATTTGGGTTTCAGCATGAAATCTAGTCAATGTATTTCACATACACAAAACAGGATTCGGTATTATTTACGATTTGAGTGCACTTCACCACATTAATTGTGTAGCATGAATCAAAGGAAGTGATTTGCATACGTGGAAAAAGGTATTTATTTTTGTACTTATTTAAATACTTAATACAGTACTCATTATGTTAGCTGCAAATTATTCAGAGTTTCGGAATGATCTTAAGAAATTCCTTGACAGCGTTGAACAAAACAATGAAACTTTAATCATAAAACGTGGGAAAGGGAAAGGTACCGTGATGATTTCACTTGATGAATATAATTCATTGATGGAAACAGTTCATCTTCTCTCCTCAAAATCCAATGCTGACAGATTGTATGAGTCAGTTCAGCAAATGAAGAATGGAGATGTTATCTCTCAAAATCTGATTGAGGAATGACAAGAATTGTTTTTTCGAAAAACGCCTGGGAAGATTATGCCTCCTGGTTAGCAGACGACAAGAAAATTCTTAAGAAAATAAATGAGCTTATCAGGGATATCCAGAGAAACCCACATTCAGGTATTGGAAAGCCAGAGCCGCTAAAATATGATCTGGCCGGACTTTGGTCAAGAAGAATAGATCGGGAACACAGATTGGTTTACCAGGTCCTGAACAATGAAGTACTGATATATAGCTGCAGGTATCACTACGATAAATGAGAACTTGGTAATACCCAATGAAACCTAATCAATGTATTTCACATACACAAAACAGGATGGAATTTCCAGAGCATCACTGGCGACCAGCCAGGCCTGCAGGTCTCAGGTTCATTCCCTCATCGCCGGTTAGAAGGTCTCCCAGATCCTCTCGGGCATCGTTGGCAATCGTTTTTAATCTCTCCACTACTTTCGGGAATTGATCAGCAAGGTTATTAGATTCCGAAATATCGTTTTCCAGATTATAAAGCTCCATGCCTGTATGTTTTATTACATAACCGTGACGTGAAGCGATCCCTTTTAATCCTGATTCGGTAATTGACCTGGGCGACAGGTTTTCAAAATTCGCAGGCTTTCCACCTCTTCCCGGTTCACCGTCCACCTCCAGGTAGGGATGTGGAAAGTGAAGCTTCCAGTTTCCATATCTGATAGCATGCAGTTCTTTCCCGGCATAGTAATAAAAGGCTTTATAGGGAGATTTGCAATCACCGTTACCTGAAATCATTGGCCAGATATCTTTTCCATCGATCTGATGGGCAGGTAAGTCAGCATTTACCAGTCCCGCAATGGTAGGTAGCCAATCCATAGATGTTACAAGCTCATTGTTTACTCCGCCGTCCGGAATTATTCCCGGCCAGCTCATGATACAGGGAACACGTACCCCACCCTCAAAGGTGGTTAGTTTCCCGCCACGCAAGGGACCACTGGAGCCAGCATGTTCACCGTAAGAGAGAAACGGACCATTATCAGAAGCGAATATTACCAGCGTATTCTCCTCCAGTCCGTTGGAACGGAGTGCATCCAGAATTTGGCTTACCGACCAGTCAATCTCTTCTATGACATCCCCGTAAAGCCCTGACATGCTCCTGCCTTTAAAGGCTTCAGATGCAAAAATGGGGACGTGCGGCATCACATGGGGTACATACAGAAAAAATGGTTGCTCCTTATTTTTCTCAATAAATTGTACCGCCCTTTCCGTAAATCTCTTTGTGAAAAGGGACTGGTCCGGATCTTCCTCAATTATCTCAAAGCCATCATAAAGTGGTAATGGAGGGAAGGTCCTGATGACAGGGTGATATTTGTTATGGTTATCATTTGAAAAGGGAATTCCGAGATACTCATCAAATCCATTATTAAGCGGATTGAACTGTTCCTGATTTCCCAAATGCCACTTTCCAAATATGGCGGTAGCATAACCCTGTGCCTTCAATATCTCGGGCAACAGGACCTCCTGCTCATGGATCCCGCTTGTACTGGTGGGATTTAATGCCCCGGAAAGACCTACCCGGTTGGCATAGCAACCTGTCATTATGGATGCTCTGGATGCCGTACAGACCGGCTGGGACACATAGAAACTTTTGAATCGGACTCCACCGCTTGCAAGCTGGTCCAAAACCGGGGTTCTGAAGCGGTCAGTTCCATAACAACCCACATCACCATAACCCTGGTCATCGGTCAGTATGATAACAATGTTGGGCGGACGGCTTTGATCATTCTCCTTTTCCACGGTATCGGAAGCCCGCAGAGGGCTAATCCCCCAGATGGTCAGGAGTGCGAAAAACGATGCTTTAATTCTCATACCAGGTTGCATTTCTTATGTTTTGTTGCTGTCCCAAAGAGCCTGATCAATCTCGGCGTTTTCAAAACAGGCTATAAGTGTACCTTAATAATCTTCGCCACCTCTTTTCCCAGCTTTTCATATCCTTCTGGAAGATAATGGACGTTGGCCTCCCGCTGTAACGATTTTATTTCGAGGGAATATCCATACAGATCATTCAAATGAAAATCGGGATATTTTTTCAAAACCTCTGCTGAACGCTCATTATAGAGTTTTACATCTCCGGAAATACGTCCTGCAGATCCTTCTGGGACCATTGTGGTAGTTGCCCAGATAACCGCGGCATCTGTTTCCTTCTCCAGAATCCCGAAGATCTTTTCCAGGTTGGCCTGGTACTGGTCCGGAGCGATCCTCCGTTCGAATTCAACATCCAGTTTGCCCTGTTCATCCATCCTTTTCAGGTCATGCAATCCAATGTTAATATGAATGAGATCCCAGTCCATATCGGATAACCAGATCTCATACCTGTCCAGAAACCTGTATGTATCTCCTCCATTCTCGGGGATCCTGTAAACATTGGCCAGTCCCTCCAGGGATTTTCGAACGGTCGATGTATAACCTATGGATATGGAATTACCAATGAGCAACACATCTGGAAGTGAAGGATCCCGGATTACAAATTCATATGCCGGATTGTTTTGCATTCTGGCACCAATAGAATCGTTCCACTCTTCTGCATTCAGGTAATAGGATCCCTGGGCACTTACATGAGAATGGACCACTGTAACTATACAAATCAGCAATAAAAAATGCGGTTTAAAGTATTTCATGGATAGTGTATTTTTCCCGGTGCTCCGTTTTCAGAAATTGATTGGCTGTATCACTATTGGTGAATCTTTCTTTATCACCATCAAAAATAAGTTGCTTGTTACCGGTCCGGTAGGCAATGTTCCCCAGATGCACAAGCGATGCACTCAGGTGTCCCTGCAGGACATCTCCATTGGGTTTCTCCAGTCCGCGAATACTGGCTATGAAATTTTTCTGGTGTTTATCGTCTGGTACTGTTCCGTATTCCTGTGCGATGACCTCTCTCTCTTTTCCAAAAACCTGCCAGCCTCCACCGTGTCTTCCGAGGAACATAACTCCTTTGGTCCAGTAAATCTCCGTTCGGGTGGCATTCCGGTCCCATTGTGGGAATTCACTGTTACTCATTCGAATATTACCAGGAGTCTTGCTCATATAACTTGTGGCACTGCCATTTTCACAGGTCATTGAAAATTCCCCAAAGTCATAGGTGATAGCCTGGAATTCGGGAGTTTCCTTCCCCTCAGATCCCCAGGCCCAGTTTCCGCCACAACAGTATACCGACAGGGGATGACCCGGGTCGCCCAGCACCAACCTGGCCAGGTCCATCACATGGCTTCCGTCGTCTGAGAGTGTTCCGCCACCAAAATCCCAGAAATCCAACCATCCCCCCCGGCTCTCCATATCATGAACACCAGGATTGTAGTTTCTCATAGGTGCGGGCCCGATCCATGCATCCCAGTCCAATCCCTCAGGGATCTCTCTATCGGGACTGGCAGTCCATTTACTACCACCAAGCATATTAAATGATTTAACATGAACAACTTCTCCCAATTGACCCGATCGAATAAATTCCCTTGCCGAAAAAGCATAGGGTGCGCTTCTGTTCTGGAATCCTATTTGCAACACTTTCTTATATTTTACAGAAGCTTCAACCATTTTTCTTCCCTCCCAAATAGAAATGGTAGGATTCTTCTCCACATAGACATGTTTGCCTGACTGCAGGGCCCAGATGGTAGCCAGTGCATGCCAGTGTTCTAGAGTTGAAATCCAGACTGCATCCACTTCCTTATCATCAAAGACCTCTTTCATGTTGCGAACCAAGACTGGCCGGTAACCCAGTTGTTTTTCAATTTCATTAATGGTCAGCCCCGATTTAACATCATTAACGTCGCAGACATACTTGATCTCCACTCCTTTGTTGATTTTACACATGTTAATGATGGTGCTTCTCCCCCTGGCCCCCGCACCGATAATCGCCACTACAACTTTGTCATTTGCACCTTGTGCAGAACCAGAAGCAAGTGCCGAAGAACCTATCATTATACCTGCTGTTCCAGTCAGGGTACTTTTTACAAAGGTCCGTCTCTTCATAATTGGTAGATTTTGTTATCTCTTTTCCAGGCAAATGAGAAACTGTATTAATATTAATTATGGCCGATTGTCCC
>CAZIAU010000137.1:0-7207 GCA_964536755.1 uncultured Bacteroides sp.
GTCTGGTCGTGAGGATCCTTGCCGCTGATTATGTTTAATAATATGCGAATATCCTCAAGTCTCTTTGAAATAGGTCCCACACAATCGGTGGATGATGCATATGCCATAAGTCCGTACCTTGAGACCCTTCCATAAGTTGGTTTTAATCCATAGACCTTGTTATAGCCCGCAGGTTGCCTGATAGATCCGCCCGTATCTCCTCCAATTGAAAACACAGTATATCCCCTGGCAACATTAACGGCGCTTCCTCCACTGGATCCTCCCGGAACGACCTCTTCGTTTATGGCATTTTTAACCGCCCCGAAAACAGAATTTTCATTGCTGCTGCCATGCCCGAAACTGTCACAATTTTCTTTCACAACAGGGATAGCTCCCGCATCCAGTAATTTTTGAATGGCTGTGGCAGTATAGGGAGATTTATAATTTTTGAGAAAGTCTGAACTTGCCGATGCGTTACACCCCTGCAGTAAAAAGACATCTTTTATTCCAAAAGGTAATCCTTCCAGTAATCCAATTTCATCGCCGGCTTTTAACTTGTCATCTACTTTGGATGCTTTCTCCAAAGCTGTGTCAGTCAGAAGATAGTTGGCTGTATTATTCGGGCTACCTTCCAATTCTTTGATTTGCCGGGTAACCAGACCGGAACATGAAATGCCACCGTTTTTAAGTTCCTCGTGAATTGTATATATTTCTGATTCCATTATTCTATTCTTCAATTACTCTTGGGACAACCAGAAATCCGTTCTTTTCTTCGGGGAAATTCTTCTTAATTAATTCTTTCTCTTTTTCCGGGCATCTTTCAATGATATCGCTTCTTAAATCTTCGATGGAAACAGAATCCACATTTGCTTCGGGAGTTATATCAGCTTCATTGGCCGGAGCTGCTTTCTTAATTACCCTGAACAACTCATTTACTGCTTCGGATGATCTGGCTCCCTTAATACTGGATAAAAGATCCAGGGGCATTATTTTATTCATATTATTATTTTCTTACAGTTATATTTTGCAGATTATTATTAATCTGACTGCAAAAATACTAAAATGATATTAAAACACAATATAAAATATTAAAACAGAGCAAATAAAGCGAAAAAAATTCTATATTGTAAGTAATAGTATCTGTTCGGAAGATGTAGTTTAATTCACATCAGGAATGAAGTGCTTATTACGATTCGAATAGTAATACTTTTGTTTATATTTGGTTTTATCAGCGGATATTGCCCGCAAAATACAGACAAGCTGAAAACCGGTGGGATTTAAGTCACTCATAGCCGCCTCTCTATATTTTGCCCTGACATGTACTGTTCAGGCTCAGTCGGACACTGTTTTCACGGGCATTCCCATGGAAGTAATGGAAGCTGGCGACCTGATAATCCATCCCGATACCGGAAGGATGAAGATCATCTCCACAGGGCGTTTTTCCAAGAATCTTGACGACCTTCCCCTTGAAGTATACGTGATCTCTCATGAAGAAATACTGAACAAGCAGTACAATACATTGACCGATGTTCTAAGCTCCCTGCCCGGTATACGGACCTCTCAGCCGGGAAGCGGTGAACTGGGGGAGAGTTTCCAGGTATGGGGATTCACCGGGAACCTCTATACCAAGATCCTTTTAAACGGGGTACCCATCAAACCTTCGGCGGTAACAGGTATGCCCATTGGCAGTCAGTTGCCCATACGTCAGGCTGACAAGATCGAGGTGGTGTACGGAAACGCATCTGCGGTTTATGGAGCGGATGCGGTGACCGGGGTTATCAATATCATAACCAAGGAAACGGAACAGGACATTTTCGTAAGGGGTGATGTCAGCCTGGGACAGGATGATTATTACTATACAAATTTCTTCATCGGTGGCAAGGGGGGCAGGAACAATAATATTTTGAAATACAGCTTCTACGGAAGTATGGCAGGATTAGGGGACATGAATATAAAGGATGGTTATGAAGAAGTCTATAATCCGCTTAATTATTACCAGTACCGGGCTGAGCCCGTATACATCGATGGGGTAAAATATGCAGCCAGGTATGTGACCGAGAAACTATTTGAAGGAACAGGGATGACTGCAAGGGAATTCATGGATACTTATTACGGACCCGGATATGAAGGCACCATTAGCAGGCCGGAAATGGAGAACATGGGTTCATCTTCCCACATGATGGGTATACAGTTCCGCTTCAGGGGATGGGGTCTTTCCTATAACAATATGTATCGAAAGGCCCACAGTTCAATCGGCCTTTCGCCGGTTTTTTACAAGTACAACAATCCACAGAATTATTGGGGCGAGAGGATCCAGCGTGCCCATCTGAGTTATGAAAAAGAACTTAAGTTTTTCTCTTCCTCCACACAGCTGAGTTTCCTCTCATATGCAATGGACAACAACAGCAGCCAGGGGGTCACCTTCTACGAAAACAGGGACAAGCTTTACCGTTACTCGGTATCCAGTGACTTCTTCCTGGAACAGACGTTCTCAGCTTCACCGATAAAAAACCTGGATGTCATTGGGGGTTTCTCTTATAACCAGTCAGGTGCACTTCCCGTAACAAACTTTTTGAATGCGCCGTTCGACCGGGCCGATTACAACCTGTTCCGGGTGGAGGTGGACCTGGACACCATTTCCGATCGTTTCGGTTTCAATCCCACATCCTACAATACCCTTTCCGGGTTCCTTCAGTCCTATTATCGGAAAGGAAAATTCAGGATCCTCGGGGGTCTTCGCTATGATAAAAACAGCCGGTACGGCCAGGCCCTGAGTCCCCAGGTTGCCATACTCCACCGGACCAGTCAGCGTACTTCCTTCCGAATCTCCCTGGGGCGCGCCTACAAAGAGCCGGCCCTGTCACTCGCTTACCAGTCTCTCGCTTATCCTACGGGTGACCTGATACATTATATGGCGGTACCCAACCAGCAACTGAAACCTGAAATGTTCTCAACGCTGGAAGCAGGCTTCCATACGACCATCTTTAAGCGTTTGCTGGTTGACCAGACCTTCTTCCTCTACCGTATTACGGACCATATTATTCCCCAGGAATTTCCAATCGCCCCCCTGGGACTTCCAAAGCCCGCCAATGACAGTGTCCGGATATGGGTCAACAACCGGGAAGCTGTTTCCAATGTATATGGAAGTATGACCACTTTCAGAATGGATGATATCGTCTCTGCCATTAACCTGGATGTTGAACTGAGCCTTTCATTCCAGGACCGTAAAGACAGGATCCCCGATGTGAAGGAACTGGTCGTGGAGCATTTCAGCCTGACCCCGAAGCATAACGGGAAACTTAAACTGACCGTGGAGCCCGTTAAAAACATGTACCTGAACATTGAAAGCCACTGGATGACTAAATGGCTGAGATTGCTTATTCCCATAGAAGAGTGGTACAACGAAATATTCGGAGAAACAGACGGGTATTATTCAATGAACGCACTTCTGAGCTATAACCTGAGCCAGAACCTGAATGTCTACCTGAAAGTCACAAACCTGTTCAACGAAAAATACGGAAGCGTAAATGCCACCTTCCAGGATGAGAACCTGATCTATAATCCGCAGCTCAGCAGGTATGTGCGTATTGGACTGTCATACAGGTTGAAATAGGTATTTGCCAAGATGGATAAAACTCTGCATACCCTCTTTGCTGTTGCATGCATGTACATGATGCAGACGGGCATGGTTTGTTCCTTATTTGCACAGGGGACAGGGGAACAAATAGTGGATTCCATGAAGGTGGAAGAACTCTATGGAAGAGCCTGTGAGAGTTACGGAAAAGGATTTTACGGAGAGGCACTGAATACCCTGGGCGAAGCCATGCAAATGGCCAGCCAGAGGAATACCGGGAGACAGGAAGCAAAAATCATGGAGCTCATCGGGGATATATACCTGAATGAGGGAAAGGCAGAGAAAGCCATACCTTATTTTATCCGGGTGGCCAGTGTCCGCAGTTTCCTTGGCGACAGCGCCGGGTTGTATGATGTCTACAGGAAAACAGGTGATGCGTATTCAAAGGCAGAGGTCCATGAAAAAGCCCTGGAGTACTACCAGCGATCAGAGAGACTGACAGATGAAAACGACCATGATGAGCTCCTTTTAATCACCAGCAGGATGGGCAGGGCCTCCCTGCTCAGCGGTAAGACAGATCTGGCCAGGGAATATTTCATGCTATATGAAAAGTTGCTTCTGGAACAGGATCTTAGCCCGGTTCCCGCCTGGCTTTACATGGTGAATACCTGTCGGATAATGGGAGATTATGAAGAATGTATGGAATATTCGGAAAGACTCCTGGAAAATTACATGGAAGAGGAGAATGATTCCAGTCTTGCTATTTTGCATAACAACATGGGATTCTATCTGACGGAACTGGGCCGTTTCGGAGAAGCCCTCGATCACTATTCTCTGGCCCTCACCTACGCGGAAAAAGCAGATTTCCCGGCTGGTAAACTGTCCGTGATGATGGCCAACATGGGCGTCTGCAGGCAGAACATGAATGAAACGGAAGAGGCAAAAAATCTGTTTAACCGGGCACGGGCCAGGTTAAAGAAAGAGGGATATCCGGCGGAACGTTCCCGCATTGAGAACATACAGGCACTGATCTATTTACGTGAGAATGACCTTTACAATGCGGGCTTTTTCTGCCGGGAAGCCATATCATCGGCCGAAGAAGCAAAAGACAGCAAAAGGCTGGCCGATGTTTACCTGACCTATTCACGGGTTCTGCGGGCTGGTAATGATCCTGTAAATGCATTGAAATATTATGAATCCTACCTGGCAGTAAGGGATTCGCTGCAACTTGAAGATAAAATGAACCAGCAACAATTGAAGGAGCGTGTCGCCAGGCTGGAAAGGGAGGAGAGTGATCTGTTGTTAAGGTTAAAAGAGGAGAAAGTAAATGAACTGACCATAAACCGCCTTTCTCTTCAACTGGAAAGGGAAGAACAGGCCAGTCAATTGCTTATGAAGGAGAATGACCTTCAGTTGCTGGAGCAGGAACGTTTGAGGCAATCAATGGTTATCACCGAACAGCAGCACAAGGTGGAACAGCAGGAACGACAGACCCGGCTTTTAGAACAGGAACAGCGGATTGCCAACATGGCCCTGGAGCAGGAACAACGCAAGCAGAAAGAGGCCGAACAGGAGATCCGCCTGCTGGAACAGAAACAGGAACTGGACAGGTTATCCATGGAAAAACAAAAAGCCCAGCGAAAATTACTGTTCGGTGTTGTGGCACTGATGATCCTGATAGTGATCCTTGTAACCGGCAGCCTGGTACTTACCAGGAAAAAGAACCTTCTGCTGGGCCGGCAGAAAAGGGAGATCGAGGAAAAGAACCGGGACCTGGAATTCAAAAACGAAGAGATCAGTGCACAGCGTGACGAAATAGAGGCACAACGGGATGAGATAGAGGCCCAGCGTAACCTCCTGTTCGATCAGAAAGAGGCCATAGAGATATATAATGTTGAGATCACGAAGAGCATCGAGTACGCAAAACGCATTCAGTCCTCCACCCTTTCAGACCTGAGCCCCCTTCAGGAAGCCGTATCGGATTATTTTCTGCTCTTCCGGCCCAGGGATATCGTAAGCGGAGACTTTTACTGGACCGCGGCCGTGGAAGGGATTACCGTTCTGGTGGTAGCGGACTGCACGGGGCACGGAGTCCCGGGTGCCTTTATGAGCATGCTGGGCATGTCCGCTTTAAAAGAGATCGTTCAAAAAGAATATGTCACACACCCGGGCGTGATCCTACGAAGGATGAGGAAAGAAATCATCCGGTCACTGGGGCAGAAAGGTGTTCCGGGAGAGCAGCAGGACGGTATGGACATGTCCCTGATCGAGATCAACCGTGAAGAGAAAAGGATCCGGTACGCCGGTGCTTTCAATTCCCTCTACCTGGTACGAAAAAGCCATTTCGATCCACCGGACATCCAGGGCATTCGTGTAATGAACGGGACATCTTCCGGAGAACAGGTCCTGTATGAGATCCCCGCGGACCGGATGCCCATCTCTTATTTCGAGCGAATGGACAAATTCACCACACATACGTTCTCCATTGAAGAAGGGGACCAGGTCTACCTGTTTACAGACGGATATCCCGACCAGTTTGGAGGTGAGTTAGGGAAAAAGTTCAAATATAAACCATTCAAGCAGCTCATCCTGGAACATGCCCACCTTTCCATGGAAGCACAAAACCGGGTAATGAGCGACACTCTTGATAAATGGTCGGGTTCTTACGACCAGGTGGATGATATATGCATGATCGGGGTGAAGTTTTAAAAGCGGGATTAAGAATTCCCAGGCATCCGGATCCGGTCAAGAGTGAGAGCTATTTAAAACTCTTTCTCCCCGAACTCGCTGGAAGGGAGTTTTGCCTTGCTTTTGTTGAAATTGATGTTATAGCTCAGGTTAAGCATTACAAAATCGGTTTCGTAGATATAATTGGTGGTCGTATAGAAATGCGCGCCCCGGGTAGTAATACGCTGCCGGTTGGTCTGGTGCATGCCCAGGTCGATATACTGCCATTGGACGGTGGCAGTTAACCGGTTCTCAAAGAAACTCTTTTTTACAGACATGTTAGGGACCAGGTACCTGGAGTCCTCCCCCTGAGCTGTAGGACGTTTGGACAGATAATTCACATTGACCTGAACACTGAAGGAGGGAGTGATATTGAAGGTTGTGTTCGTATTAAGGGAATAAACCCAACCCGTGGTTTCAATCTGAATGGGGGAGTCATCCAAAATTTTCAGTTCACCCTGATACATCTGATGGTATACATTAACGCCAAGGTAAAGCGCCCACCACCTTGTTGGATGAAGATCGGCCGCACTCTCGAAACCTAAAGCATTTCCACGTTCCACGTTGGTATAAACCCTGTTCAGGATAGAATCAGCATAAATGCTGTTTAGCCTCTGGACCGGATTTTTACTGGCCTGGTAATATGCGGTTACAGAGATCGATCCGTTCGTTTCAAATTTTTTTATTAAACCAATTTCGGCCAGGCTGACAAATTCTGGAAGCAGGTCGGGATCTCCGATTTCCAGGGTTTCGGAGTGTTCTCGTTCCGGGATCGGATTCAGCTGGTTATTGGTGGAACGCTGGATCCGGCGGCTGAATCCCGCATTTATTGACAGGTCGGGTTTGAACGAATAAAGCAGACTTGCCGATGGGAATAAATTGGATAATTTAAGCAGATGGGTAATCGGATCAACGGAAAGGTCTACT
>CAZIAU010000138.1:0-7196 GCA_964536755.1 uncultured Bacteroides sp.
TTCCACCCAGGGCGCCCGAACCCAGGCTTACAATATTGGATTCGTCCAGAACTGCCGTCGATTCGAAATTGACTATTTTACCAGTATTGGACTCATTGCGGTACTTCTTGATCACATATTGCAGGTAGTTGCGGAAATCAGCCGGAGTCTTGAAATCGGTCACCTTCACAGGGTGGATCATCTTGGCGATCTTGATCTCACCCCGCGCCATGAGCCAGAGGGAGAAGTGATTGCGCTTTCCGTGATAAACCAGGGATTCGCTGGGGATCGTGGCTATGTGGTTCTCAAACTCCCGGAGCGATTTGGCCTCGGCGATCTTCCTGCCCCCCGAATCGCGGTAGACGAAATTCCCGAATCCCAGGTGGTGGGTAATGAAATTACGGATATCCTGAAGAAGCGTTTCACTGTTCTTGTTGATAAAGGCCGATTTCAGTTCAAAGGCCCGTCCGGAATTCCTGATATCGGACGACTGGATCACCGTCGGAAGCCCCTTGATAATCTCCTTGGCATGGACCACCAGGTTGAATCCGGCATTTTCATCCATGACACCGCCCTTGGTAAACTTCACATCGGAGATAAGGCAGAGGAGCGATTCCTGGAATTTTTTCACTATATCCATCGCCTCTTCATAGCTGGTGGCCAGAAGGATCTTGGGCCTGGCTCTCAGCCGCAGCACCTTGAAGAGGTCATCGGTGCTCACATCATCAATGATCCGCTTGGTCTGTTCCAGCACATTATTATAGAGCAGCGGCAGGTACCTGGAATAATAGATCTCCGAATCCTCCACCAGCAGGATCACCTTAACCAGTCCCAGATCTGTGTCATTCTCCACATTCACCTTATCCTCCAGGTGCTTTACCATGGCGAAGAATATGCTGGAATCTCCGTTCCACACAAAAAGCCTGTCCACATTCCCCAGGTCCGGATTGGCCTGCTTGAACGAGGAAACTTCCCTGTCGTTGTTCAGCAGGACATAGATGGGAATATACGGGAAATCGCGTTTCACCCGGGCCGAAACCTTCATGGGGGTTACCTTGTCGGTACCGATCATGAGTATCACCAGGTCAAAATGCCTGGAATTGAGCTGCTCAATGGCCTCATCGTAATTGGATACCCCGGTCACCCTTGGCATGGAGGTAAGGTTCAGCTGGGAATATTCTCCCAGGATATGTTCCGAGAACCTTCCTTCCTTTTCAATGCTGAAGGCATCATACAAGGTGGCTACCAGGAGTATCTCCTTCACCTTGTACCGCATCAGGTCATGGAATATATCACGGTTGGCATTCTGCTTGGTCAGGAACTTCTGGAGCAGCATCCTTGAACTCACTTCCCTGGGACGGCGGAACTGGCTGAGCTCTTCCCTGACACTATCTTCCTCCATGGATTTTTGAAGGATCTTTTTGGCTTCCAGGCTGTTCAGGTAATTGGAAATAATGCTTGCCAGGTTCTCGATAAGCTGACGCTCCTCCTTGAGGAACGGTCCTTCATCCATTTCCGGGAACTCCTTCAGATAAAAGATCTCGATCTCCCCCTTCCGGTCATCTATGGTTTCGAACTTCTGGGAGAGCCTCCAGTCACCCTCCCTGAAACCAGGACTGGTAAATGGTTTTCCCTCGAACCTTATCCTCGCCACGGTCATTTCCGGGTATTGCCATGCCCTGGGCAGTATCTGTACGATCTGGTCAAGGATCTCCTCAACTGAGCGGTTCTCCTTGATGATCTGGGTGGTTTCATTGATGCAGGTAAGTTCCTTCAGCCGTTCCTTCCTCTCGTAGATCAGCCTTTGAATATCTTCTTCGGATCGTGGAACCTGGGTCATTGTATTACTCGCTGCGCTCGTAGTTATTTTGTCAGCTTCGCTGACGTTAGTAGTTAATGGTCAGGGCAAGTTAGGGATTAGTGGTTAATATAGAAAATCTAACCACTAACCAACAACCATTAACCTGATGAAGTCAGAAACCTAACCTTTTGACTCAAACACATTCCCGCTTCTCAGGAGCTCATCCACGTTCCGGATCTTTGCATTCTCCCTGGCATGCTTAACCTGGTGGTAAAGGTCAGAATCGAAAACCGATGACTCAATGGCGCGGATCACACCCATGGCCACCGGGAACTGGGGCAGTCCCATGCGCACCAGCTGGTAGTGATTTGTCCCGTCAACGGCACTGGCATTGTGAACGATCAGGTCCTTCTCGGTCACACCATTCTCACCTATGGTAACGGCTTCGATCTTATTGTTCTTCATCATCAGTCCCCTGTTCCGCTCCTTGCCATAGATCATGGGCTTGCCATGTTCCAGGTAGATCTGGTTATCGTATCGGACATCCTTTCCGGTAATATCCTTGTGCACCTGGTTGGCAAAGATCACGCAGTTAAGGAGGATCTCCACGACGCTGGTCCCCTTGTGATCGGCCGCCGCCTTAAATACTTCCCGCATCATCTTGGGATCGCTGTCCACCGTCCGGGCAAAGAATGTCCCCTGGGAGCCCATGGCAAGTTCGCCGGGTCTGAAAGGATTCTCTATGGTGCCATCGGGTGAGGTCTTGGTAATACTTCCCTTCGGCGTGGTGGGTGAATACTGTCCCTTGGTCAGGCCATATATTTTATTATTGAAAAGCAGGATATTCACATTCAGATTGCGGCGCATAATGTGTATGAAGTGATTCCCTCCGATGGCCATCGAATCACCGTCGCCCGTCACCACCCATACACTCAGGTTAGGGTTGGCCGCCTTGATCCCCGAAGCTATGGCATTTGCCCTTCCGTGAAGGCTGTGAAACCCGTAGGTATTTATATAATAGGGGAACCGCGATGAACAACCGATCCCCGAAACAAATACCACATTATCCTTGGGAACGCCTGTCTCGGGCAACACGTTAATGATAGTCGACAGGACAGAGTGCCCCCCGCATCCGGCACACCATTTTACAGGTGCGCCCAGTTTGTAATCTTCTTTGGTGGCTATACTCACCGGTTCAAAATCTGCTGCCATGGCAATTAATTATATTGATTCCAATACTTCGTTAAACTTGACTTTCAATTCAGAGATAAAGAGGGGCAATCCCTGCACCTTATTGTACTGCAAATATTCATGACCGGGTTGTTTGGACCTCAGGTAACCGGCAAACTGTCCCATGTTCAGTTCGCATACCAGGATCTTTTTAAATCCGGAGAATATCTCCGAAGTATTACCCGGAAGGGGATTGATATGGTGGAAATGTGCCAGTGACACCTTCTTCCCTTCATCCTGCATGTCACTGACCGCACTTATAAGAGCCCCGTAGGTTCCACCCCAGCCGACCACCAGCAGGTCCCCGCTTTTCTCACCGATCACTTTCAGTTTGGGAATATAATCGACCACTTTCTGCACTTTCTTTTCACGCAGCTCCACCATAAGCTGGTGATTCATTGGATCGTGTGAAACCTCACCGGTCACATCGGCTTTCTCCAGCCCCCCGACCCTGTGACGCAATCCCTGCTGACCCGGAATGGCCCAGAACCTGTTCAGACGCTCGGGGTCACGCTTATATGGAAAATATCCCTCCGTGTTATCAGGGACAAGCGGAGGTTTGATGTCCGGCATATTTTTCATCTCAGGGATCTTCCAAAGCTCTGATCCGTTGGCCAGATATCCGTCCGTCAACAGTATTACAGGGGTCATATGTTCAACGGCCAGTTTGGAAGCCTCAAAGGCATAATCAAAGCAGTTGGCAGGTGTTGAGGCCGCCAGCACGATACATGGCGACTCTCCGTTCCGTCCATAGAGTGCCTGCATCAGGTCCGACTGCTCCGTTTTCGTGGGAAGACCTGTCGAGGGTCCCCCGCGCTGAACGTCCACGACCACTATAGGCAGCTCGGTGATGACCGCGAGCCCGATGGCCTCTCCCTTCAGCGACAGTCCGGGTCCCGAGGTACTTGTCACCGCCAGCTTTCCTGCAAATGATGCCCCGATGGCACTGCAGATCCCTGCAATCTCATCCTCGGCCTGAAATGCCACGGCACCCAGGTGTTTGCGTTTGGTTATCTCCTGCAGGATCTCACTGGCCGGGGTAATGGGATAGGAACCCAGGAATAGCTCCAGTCCGGCTTTCTCGGCAGCTGCCAGCAGCCCCCATGCCGTGGCCTGGTTCCCCGTAATGTTCCTGAAGAGCCCTTTCTTCCCGCTTACCGGGTCCACATGGAATGTGGTGGAGAGTGCCTCGATGGTTTCTGCATAATTGTAACCTTCCTGCAGAACCGCGATGTTGGCTTTAACCAGGTCGGGTTTTGATTTGAATTTCTGTTTAAGGAAATCCTCACCGATCTTTATGTCCCGGTTAAAGAGCCAGTAAAGCAACCCTGCCACGAACTGGTTCTTGGTCTTGTCTGCAGTCTTGGCGTCAAGTCCGTGGGTCATGGCCACATTCCTGGAGAGTTCCGAGATCGGGGCCCTGACAAGATTGTACCCGTCCAGGGAATTATCATGAAGCGGATCCTCCTCGAATCCCGCTTTCTTATAATGCTTGTCATCGAAATTATCCACATCAATGATAATGGTCGCCCCGTTCTTCACCCACTTCATATTCGCTTTGAGTGCCGCCGGGTTCATGGCCACCAGAACGTCGGCCTGGTCCCCCGGGGTTGATACCTCCTTGTGCCCGATATGGACCTGGAATCCCGACACACCGGCAACGGTGCCCTGCGGAGCCCTGATCTCTGCCGGATAATCCGGGAAGGTGGAAAGGTCGTTCCCGATAAATGCCGAAGTATCGGAAAATTGTGTCCCGGTCAGCTGCATCCCGTCGCCGGAATCGCCGGCAAATTTCACCACCACCTCATCCAGTTCAATTACCCTGTGATTTTTGCTCATCGATATATAAGTTAAGTTATATTAGCACTCTATGGTTCAAAGTTAGGTATTTTAATACCCGGCTGTCATTCACCCGGTACATTCTTTTCATTTTTTTTAACATGCAGGCCAATCAGCTGGGTTATTCAACCTGAGATTTGAAAATCTGCTCCGTCTTTTGCAAAATTTCCCTTCAGATCTATGTGCACAGACATTAAAATATAAGTATGCAAATATATAGATATTTAGGTTATATCACTGCAATAATCGTACCCAAATTCCCCCCTGACGGCGTTCATCCGGGTTGATCCGGTTTTTCTTCCAAACCAGAGGTTCGTTTAACAGTTGGGAAGTTAGTTCCGAAATCATTAACTTTTGAGACCAAAGCTCTGCTTCTTATGAAAAAAGTCGGTCCCATCCTGGGAATTACCGGAGCTCTCCTGATAGCATCCGGGATGCTCTTCAAAGACCTGCACGTTACAGGATCAGGTTTAATATATTCCATTGGTGTGCTCATATTTAACTTCGGCTTCCTGCCCTGCCTCCTGCTCCGGGACTGGAAGAGCCTGACCACTCTGCAAAGGGCTGAACATCTTCTGGGGATCCTGGGAACCTTACTGATGCTCAACGGAATACTATTCAAATTCCAGCACTGGCCAACTGCCGGTATTCAATTGACCCTGGCGGTATTTCTCTTTATTTTTGGCTTCCTGCCCCTCCAACTGAATATCGGGTGGAGGGAAGCCGGGACCCCTTTGCAGAAAACCTATGCCATTATCAGGTTCACCACATTTTTCCTGGTACTTTTCGGTTTTATCTTCAAGATGCAGCACTGGCCGGCAGCCAGCATCGCCCTGATAAGTGGTACCCTTATGCTTCCCGTATTCCTGGTCTTCTATTTCATCCTGAGGATAAGAAACCAGGGCAAGGTACCCTTTATGCTGGGGGACCTGCTGATCACAATTCTTGCATATGCCATATGGGCATATGTATCCTCAAACCAGATCTCGACCGGAGTTTTAGAGGGTTACAGACTGCTGGAGGACCAGTACATAGGGATGAACGCGGGCATCGAATCGGCCAATGACCTGATCTATGAAAGCGTGGATTCACTCACTGTGAGTCTGGATGAATCCTTAATAGCCTCCGTCACCGGGTTGCAGGCCGCGGGAAAGCAGTGCACAGCATCCATTGATTCCATCAAGGATGGGTTTTACAGAAAGGTCCTCGGGGATTATTACAGAAACGGTGCTAACCATGCCAGGCTCAACCCCGATATGCTGGCAAACTTTCAACAGGTGTTTTTGTACTTCATCGAAGGTGAGAACGGCAGGCAGATCAAACAGAACATTGACAACTTCAGGGAGGTAGCCCTTGAGACAGCCGGCCGTTACAATATCAGTTCGGGCGCCATAGGGCTGGGCCTGGCAACAGACGATATCGTATACAGGAACGGTTATACGCAACCCTGGATCTATTACATTTTCGGGGAAGTACCGGTAGGTTCCGTGATCGTCAACCTGTCGGTCCTGAAACAGATGGTATTGCTGACAGAAAGTGCGGTGCTCAACGGGATGATCGGCCAGGCGGACCTGTCGGAGGAGGCAAAGCTGCTCCAGGAACTTGCGGCAAGGGAATCGGAAAGGGCCATTCAATTGAAAGAGAATAAAATAGCAGTAGTGAAACAGCAGCAGGTTATGCAGGAGACCCAGCTGGAGCAATCGCTCCTGGAAACCAGACAGAACCGGATGATGGCCATATTCGCTTTCGCAGGAGCGGCCCTGGTGCTGGTGCTGTTCTCCATTTCCACCCGCGCCTATGTGCGAAAGCAGAAGGATAACAAAAAACTGGCTGAACAGAAAGATGAGATCGAAGAAAAGAATGAAGAGCTGAACCAGCAGAACGAAGAAATTGCAGCCCAGAGGGATGAGATAGAGGTTCAGAGGGATGAGATAGAGGTTCAGAGGGATATGGTATTCAAACAGAAAGAGCAGATAGAAAAGACACACAACGAGATATCGGCGAGCATTGACTATGCCACCCGGCTGCAGGCTTCCATCCTCCCCGGCACCGGGCTGCTCAGGGAAAACTTCGCGGATCACCTGGTCTTCTTCCGCCCCAAACAGAAGGTAAGCGGCGATTTCTACTGGTGGACCGAGGTGGAGAACAAGGTTATAATAACAGCGGCCGACTGTACGGGTCACGGCGTTCCGGGGGCCTTTATGAGCATGCTGGGAATATCACTTCTGCGTGAAATAGTGAACAAGGAATTCATCACCCAGCCGGGGATCATCCTCCGCCGGTTGAGGAAAGAGGTGATCCGCTCCCTGGACCAGAAGGGTGTTACAGGTGAACAGAAAGACGGGAT
>CAZIAU010000139.1:0-5010 GCA_964536755.1 uncultured Bacteroides sp.
ATAATGAGTATATAGTACGTTTCCATGTATTGAGAACATTAATACCAAGGCAAAAATAGGATTTATTGAATTAACCGGTATTAACGGATTAATAAAGTTAATTGTTTATTTTTATGCGTGATAATTGTCCGAAGATGAAAAAAGTGATTAAAGTATGCCTTGTACAACCCCTGATGGTCTGGGAAAATATAGATGCAAACCTGGAATTGATTGAAGGGATGCTGAATGAGGAAGGAGAGGGGGTGGACCTTATCATTCTGCCTGAAACCTTCTCTACCGGTTTTACAATGCGGTCGGAACTATTTGCAGATCATATGGATGGAGAGGCAGTCAGATGGATGAAGAAGGTAGCCAGTGAAAGGAACACTCATATTGCCGGGAGTATTATCATCATGGAAGAGGGACGGATCTACAACCGGCTCCTGTGGGTTTCACCGGAAGGTGTGGAAGATTTCTACGATAAACGGCACCTTTTCAGGATGGGACGTGAGTATGATAATTATTACCCGGGAGATGCCCGTAAGGTATTTATACTGGGGGATTTCAGGTTCCTTCCTCAGGTTTGCTACGATTTGAGGTTTCCTGTATTTTCAAGGAACCGCGATGATTATGACGTAATCTTTTATGTGGCCAACTGGCCTGCTCCGAGGCAAAATGTTTGGGAAGTACTCACCAGGGCAAGAGCTATGGAGAACCAGGCCTATTTGCTGGGAGTAAACCGTGTCGGGCAGGATGGCCAGGGAGTGGATCATCTTGGCGGAACCTGTGCTGTTGACCCTCTTGGGAACATAATAGGGTCACTTGACCATAATCCGGGGATAATGAATTGCACGTTATCCTTTGAAGTTGTTCAGAAATACCGTGAGAAGTTCCCGGCATGGAAAGATGCCGATTCGTTTACGCTTGAGTAGCTATCAGCAGCCGCAACTGCATCCACCACCCTGATGATCATCGCATGAACCATGGTCATTGCAGGATCCGCAACCCTGGTTTCCATGCACATGTCCATGCTCGAGTTCCTCCTCTGTTGCATTACGGATCTCGGTTATCTGACCGCTAAAATAAAGATCAGATCCGGCCATTGGATGGTTGAAGTCCATTTTAACAGCTTCTTCCACAACTTCAATAACCTTACCGTTCAAACGCCTGCCTTCGGCATCCATCATCGGGACTGTGTTCCCCACCTTCATTAAAGTCTCATCAATCTTGCCGTCCATTTCAAAAACTGATTTGGGAACATGTACAATAGCATTCTCTATCACAGGTCCGTATGCATCTTCGGCATGAAGCAGAAATTCAAAATTATCTCCGGAAGTGAGACCACTCAGATTCTCTTCAAACTTTGGAAGTAATCCACCTGTTCCGAAAAGGAAAGTCAGAGGATTGTCAACGGAGAGGGATTCTACCACTTCTCCCTCTTTTGAACCTTCCCGAAGTTCATAAACAATTGAAATTACGTTATCTTTTTCAGCAATCATGTTCATCTAAATTTTAAGGTGCAAAGAAAATAAAAATTTCTCTCTTATAAAAAGAGAATAGCTGTACGGCTATTATTTAACAGGAAATTAGATTAATCTGTTCGCGATCCATCAGTAACTTCCGGCAATTCATCGTTACTTCCATTCCCTGACAGCTCAACTGCAACTGCAAGACCTTCCTGCTTCGCCATTTTCCTGTATCTGATCAGTGAAATTGCCATCATAATGCTTGAAATCAGTATAACAAGCAGTAACACCCCGGTATTAAACTTCTCAACTACCAGTTCACGGGGAATTGAAAAGAAGAGCAGAATGGTAATCAGACCCCTGGGGGCCATCCATATTTCGGGAAAGATGTTTTTCCGTATTATGAATCGGAAGTAGGCATACCTGGTGCCGAAAAGAATACACATGATCATGGTACTGACGATCCAGACCTTGAGATCCCAAAGGTTAGTCAGCACAATAGTGAATCCAAAAATCACAAAGAAAAATGTACGTACAATGAATGAGGACTCCAGGGTAACCAATTTAAAATTATGAAAAATAGTAGTCATCTGTTTCTCATCTAAAAATTTGCGCAGTTTCCCCGGAAAGAAAATATGACGGTTCGAGAGCATCATTCCGAATACAAGGATTATAAGAAGACTTGAAAGATGAAGCATTTTGCTGAGTGAGTAGAGCAGAATTAACACTGCAATCAGCAGGAACAGCTTCAGATCTGTCCGGATCTTCTGAAAGAGGAAAATCAAGAAATAACTGGCCGCCACGGAAACAACAATTGTCATGGTCAGGTTCAGAAAAACAGATAGACTCATCTGTCCGAAACTGTCAGTTTCCAGGCTGCTGATAAGAAAATAGAAGAGCATGATTCCCAGTATATCTGAGAAAGTGCTTTCATAGATCATGAATTCTCGTTTCTCCGTATCAAGGGCTGAAACACTTGGTATTATAATAGCGGAACTCATGATTGACAGGGGTACGGCATAGAGGAGTCCGGTGATCAGGTCCACATCAATGTACACTGTCATTATTCCGGCTATAAGAAGCGCGGAAATCAACAGGTTCAACAGGGCACTAAAGAATGCTCGACGGATCAGTTTTCGTTTCTCTCCGGTAAGTTCCAGATCCAGGGAAGCTTCCAGGACGATCATGATAAGCCCGATAATTCCAAGCACCTCGAGGATAGGGGTCAGGTCCGGCGAGACCAGACCGGTGGTTTTAACAATACCATGCAAAGCCATACCAAGGATGATTAACAGCAATACACTCGGGACGCTGTAACGGTTGGCCAGAAGATTGAACAGATAGGAGATGATCACAATTAGTGATCCGATAATTACCAGGCCGTTTGAAGTAAAGTGTTCCATCAGAAATAATGGTTATAACCGATTCTGAAAACCGGGTTGGAGTAAGGTGATCTGGAAGACTCGTTCAGGTTCCAGAGAACCATAAAGGTTATTGAATTGAGAATACCTATCTTTTGTGAAATTCCTCCGCCCACCAGGAATCCCTGGTAGATAAAACGTCCGTCGTCTGGAAAGGAGGGGGAATAATAATACTTTTTCTCAAGGCTCATTACTTCATATTCAACATGTGCGAAAAGGTCACTGAAAAGTCTAATAGGAAGGAACTGCTCAGCGTTGGTTATCAGTGCAAACCTGGTGAATCCCTTCACACCGTAAACATGGGTCTGATAAGAATAGGGGTAAAGGGGCGTGGCTCTCTGGGATTGATAAATATAGTGGGGTCCCAGTCCAACGGCAAGGCGGTCGGTGATATGATATCCCACCATCGGAGCCACTTCAATATAGGTGGTTGTACCTACTGAAAGCCACAATTCGGGCACCAGGAAGAATTTCCCCTTGCGGTCCGGCCCTCTCTGCTGACCTGTCAACAGGATCGCATTTACCAGCAGGAATATGGGAATTAGGATTTTTTTCATATTGCCCCGTAAATCTTCATTCTGCAATTATATGTAATTTATGAGTGAAAGAACGGAAAAGAGCCTATTTTTACAATCTTAAACCGGGATATATGGTCATACTTCTTACCGGAGCCAGCAGGGGAATTGGCGCTGCCCTGGTTCAGTCATTTACTGAAGAGGGTCACAGGGTACTGATGCTGTCCCGCAACAGGTCCAGGCTGGAAGAGGTTGCGGATTCCTGTAATAAGAGAGCCCAAAGGAACCTGGCAGTTGCCATCCCTTTTGATCTTGTCGATCTGCATAACCTGGAAGAGGAGCTTATTTCAAATATCAGGAAGCACACTGATACTATCGATGTCCTGATCAATAATGCAGGGCAACTGATCAGGAAACCTTTTGAAAAGGTAGACATCAACAGTGCCAGGAGACTCTTTGAAACCAATTTCTTTGCGCCTGCTCAGCTTATCAGGATCTGCATTCCATTGATGAAAGGTTCACGTCTGAAGCATATTGTAAATGTTACCAGCATGGGAGGATTCCAGGGAAGCGGAAAGTTCAGCGGACTTTCCTATTACAGTGCCTCAAAAGCAGCCCTCGGAAATCTCACCGAATGTCTGGCGGAAGAGTTCAGACAAGATAAGGTGAAAGTGAACGCGCTTGCAATCGGATCGGTACAGACCGAAATGTTTGCGGAGGCGTTTCCCGGATTTCAGGCACCCCTGAAGCCTTCACAGATGGCCGGATTCATGAAATGGTTTGCCCTGGAGGGTCAGGGCTATTTCAACGGAAAGATTTTGCCTGTTTCGCTGGCTACACCCTGACCGGATCATAGTTGTCGAGATCAAGCCCCTTCACCTGATTCTCGCGGTTATATTCACGTGCGGTGATCCTTCCTGAAAGAAGCATTGAACCATTCAGGGCCAGTGCACGCATCTCATCCTCTCCCGGATAAATAAAGACCGGTGCAATAAAACCAACGTGTTCCTTGATATAACCGGTAAGATCCGGATTGTGTGCTATTCCGCCGGTGATTATGATCGCATGCACCTCTCCTCCCAGTACCGCTGCCATGGCCCCGATCTCTTTGCTTATCTGGTAGGCCATTGCATCCTGTATCAGTCTTGCTTTGGGATTTCCTTCCCTGGCCAGTTTTTCGAGTTGACGGGCGTCCTTGTGGCCCAAGTAAGCAAATAAACCTCCTTTGCCCGCAAGCATTAATTGAACCTCTTCGGCTGACTTTCCCCCCTCAAGACAGAACCTGGTGAGTGCCCCGGCAGGTAATGTGCCGGATCTTTCCGGGGCAAATGGCCCTTCCCCGTCGAGAGCATTATTTACATCAATGACGCGGCCTTTTCTGTGAGCACCTACCGAAATTCCGCTTCCCAGGTGAGCGATTATCAGGTTCAGGTCCTCATATTCCATACCCCTGGAATGGGCATAGGTGCGTGCTGTTGATTTCTGGTTGAGGGCATGGAAGATTGATTCACGATGAAATTGAGGGTGGCCGCTGATACGTGCAACATCCTGGAGCTCATCTACCACGACCGGATCGGCTATATATGGTTTTGCGTTTGGAAACTCGGTCACAAGCCTGGCAGCTATCAA
>CAZIAU010000139.1:5020-7185 GCA_964536755.1 uncultured Bacteroides sp.
GCCCAGATTGCTGGCATGATCACCCATTACACCTTTCTCAAGATCACTTATCATCTCATTATTGACCTCGTATATACCTGATTCAATGGGATATATCAAACCGCCGCGTGCAACGATCAATCCGATCTGACCGAACGGGATATGATTCTCTCTGACCTCCGTAAGTACCAGTTCCATTCTCATTTTCAGCTGGTCAATACTTTTTTCATTGGTCAGTGATTCATCACTGTCATGACGGATTGTCTTCAGGAAAACGAATTTATTATTCTGGTATACGGCTATTTTTGTGGATGTAGCTCCGGGATTTATGGCAAGAATATAATCAGCTTCCATTTTAAGAGGCTTTTTAGGCTTATTTATAGCTTTTTATCGGATGTTCGGCCGCTACAGCCGCCAGAAGGATAGAGTCGAATTTAGCCTGCTCAGAATCAGATCTGGAAGTGAGGACTATCGGGGCGGAGGCACCCACAATCATCGAGGCAACTTTTGCTTTAGCGAAGAAAACCAAAGATTTATACAAAACATTCCCAACTTCTATATCAGGCATCAGGAGGAGGTCAGTATCGCCGGCCACATCACTTTTTATCTCCTTATGTTTTGCACTTTCAAAGGAAATGGCATTGTCAAATGCCCGCGGTCCGTCGACAATACAGTTCATGATCTGGTCCCTCTGGTTCATTTTTGACAGTAAAGCGGCATCCAGCGTCGCGTTCATATCTGTATTGACCCTTTCCACTGCACCGAGAACTGCCACTTTGGGCACTTTGATCCCCAGGTTATTCAACACTTTAACCGAATTGTTCAATATACTGATCTTCTCTGAAAGATTGGGAGCAATGTTCATGGCCACATCGGTAACTGCAATGAGTTTGTGATAGGTTTCAACCTCAAAATAGGCAAAGTGGGAGAGAAGGTTGCCGGTTCTTAATCCGAAATCTTTGTTCAGCACACATTTTAGCATATCCGAGGTCCCTACTTTTCCTTTCATAAGTACATCCGCCTTTCTGTCATGTACCATCCTTACCGAGGTAGCAATGGCCTCCAGAGGATCAGACGTTTCAATGAACTCATATTTGCTTATATCCAGGCCAAGGATTTCAGCCATCCCAAAAGTCTTTTCCCTGTCACCCACCAGTACCGGCCATATAATCTTTTTCCTGGCCGCACTTACCACAGCATTAAGTGAATGCGCGTCTTCTGATGCAGCCAGAACAAGCTTTCTCGGTTTATGATTCCTGTCCAGCAAGTTCTCCAGTTGCGACAATTTTGTTAGCATATCAGTATTGTTATTTCCCACTGCAATTATAGCCTAGAAGCACTTCTTAAGGATTTTATAAGTATCGGTTGCAATAACAAGCTCCTCGTTGGTTCTGACAACCAGGGCGGTTGTTCTTGAATCTGGTTTTGATATTATTTTATCCTCTCCTTTAATACCGTGATTTGCAGGTTCATCAAATTCCAGTCCAAGGAATTCCATATGCTGGCATATCATCCTTCGGATGTTAAAATCATTCTCCCCGATCCCACCGGTGAAAATCAGGCAATCGATACCATTCATAATGGCCGCGTAGGCTCCGATAAATTTCTTCACCCGGTAGGCATACATGGTCAGTGCCAGGTTTGCCCGCTCATTTCCTTCATAATAGGCCAGCTCCAGGTCACGCATGTCAGAGGAGATTTCAGATATTCCCATGATCCCGCTGCGCTTATTGATCATATTACTTATCCCTTTCAGACTCAGATGTTCTTTATCAGCCAGGTAAAGCAGCACTCCCGGGTCAATGTCACCGGTCCGCGTCCCCATGATAAGACCATCCACAGGGGTGAATCCCATGGAAGTATCCACCGATTTTCCATGTTCAATGGCAGTAACAGAAGCCCCGTTGCCAAGGTGACAGGAAACCACTTTCATTTCGCGCGTGTCCTTTCCCATGATCTCACTGGCCCTTCTGGCAACATACTTATGACTTGTCCCATGAAATCCGTATTTCCTTACTCCGTATTTCTCATAATATTCACGGGGTATGGCATACATGAATGCATGGGGGGGCATACTCTGGTGAAAAGAGGTGTCAAATACTGCTATTTGCGGAAGTCCCGGAATAATGTTGTCTACAGAAATGATCCCTTTCAGGTTTGCGGGATTGTGAAGTGGCGCAAGGTCA